>DATNLP010000308.1:0-3995 GCA_035602795.1 Acidimicrobiales bacterium
CCGGGGCGTGGCGGCTCCCGCTGCCGCCCCGCAGCGTGTGCCCGCACTGCCAGACGTCCAAGACCCCGCACGTCGTGTGCCCGAATTGCGGCTGGTACAAGGGGCGCCAGGCCGTCGAGGTCGACTGACTTGAGCCGCCGCGGCGAGCGTCCCACACCCGAGACGCTGGCCACGCTGCCCGTCGCCGTCGACGCCATGGGCGGCGACAAGGCGCCGGGTGAGATCGTCGAAGGTGCCAAGCGGGCGGCCGACGAGCACGGCATCGGGATCGTGCTGGTCGGCCCGCCCGAGCAGGTCGGTGACACGCACGGACTCGACCTGGTGGCGTGCACCGAGGTCATCGGCATGGACGAGGATCCCGCCGGCGGGGTGCGACGCAAGAAGGACTCGTCCCTGGTGCGCAGCGCCGAGCTCGTGCGGGACGGGAAGGCGGCCGCCATGGTCTCCGCCGGCAACACGGGCGCCACCATGGCTGCGGCGCTCCTGCGCATGGGGAGGCTGCCCGGCGTGGTGCGGCCTTGCATCGCCACGCCCCTGCCCCGACTGGGCCGGACGCCCGCCGTCCTGGTCGACGCCGGGGCCAACGCCGAGTGCACGCCCGCCATGCTGGTCCAGTTCGCCCAAATGGGGGCGGCCTACGTGGCGGCCCGCTTCGGCACCGCCTCGCCGACCGTGGGGCTGCTGTCCATCGGCGAGGAGGCGACCAAGGGCACGCCCCTGGTCAAGGAGACCCACCACCTCCTGGTGGCCGAGAGCCAGAAGGGCGGGGCTGGCTTCGAGTTCCTGGGCAACCTGGAGGGCCGCGACCTGCTGCCCTCGCCGGCCGACGTGATCGTGACGGACGGCTTCACCGGCAACGTGACCCTCAAGGCCCTCGAAGGCTCGCTGCGCTTCCTGTTCGACACCATGCTGGGGGTGTTCGGCACCGACGACGCCACCCGGAGCGCGGCCGAGGTCCTGTTGCCGCACCTGCTCCCGCTGGCCGCCCAGTTCGAGCCGGAGAACACCGGCGGGGCCATGCTGCTGGGCACCGACGGGGTCTGCGTCATCAGCCACGGCTCCTCGAATGCAACCGCCATGATGAACGCCGTCCTGGTGGCCCACGAGTGTGCCGTCCGGGGCCTGGTCGACCAGGTGGCGGCGGCGGTGCGTCCGGCCGAAGGTGCCTGAAAAGCCCAGGCCACGGCCCCTAAACCGACGGTTACAGGACGGTGACACGTAGACTGGCGCCGTGCCTGCCGAAACCCACACGAACCAGGGACCTCTCGACCGCAACGGGGTGTTCGAGCTCATCCGGGACCAGCTGGCCGACATTCTGGAGACGGACCCGTCGTCGATCACCGAGGGTGCCTCCTTCGTCGAGGACCTCGATGCGGACTCCCTGGCTCTGATAGAGCTGGTCGAGGCGCTCGAGGAGGAGCTGGGGGAGCGGAGCGTCGGCTTCCGCATCGACGACGAGGACCTCGAGGACCTGCGCACGGTCCGGGACGCTGTTGACTACGTCTACGCCAAGCTCGAGACCGGTTGAGGCCGGGGCGGAGGGGGCGGCCGAGCTGGCCGAGCGACTCGGCCATACCTTCCGCGACCTGAACCTGTTGCAGCACGCCCTGGCCCATCGGAGCTGGTGCGGGGAGCAGGACGGGGGGGCGCCGTCGAACGAGAGGCTGGAGTTCCTGGGGGACGCCGTGCTGGGGCTGGTGGTGGCCCGCTACACCTACGACCGCTTCCCGGGCTTCCCCGAGGGGCAGCTGGCCAAGGTCCGCTCGGCCGTGGTCAACGCCCGGGTGCTGGCGCAGGTGGCCGGCCGGCTCGGGGTGGGTGAGGTCCTCCTCCTCGGACGGGGGGAGGAAGGGTCGGGCGGCCGCACCAAGGCGTCCATCCTGGCGGACGCCTTCGAGGCCATCCTCGGCGCCGTCTACCTCGACGCCGGCTGGGAGGCGGCCGAGGCGCTGGTACTGCGCGAGCTGGGGGACCCGATCGAGCGGGCGGGCGAGGAGCCCGACGACTTCGACCACAAGAGCCGCCTGCAGGAGCGGGCCGTGCGCGACGGCGCCGGCACCCCGCGCTACGTGGTCGTCGGCTCGGGGCCCGACCACGACCGGGCCTACGTGGCCGAGGTGTACCTGAGCGGCAACCGCATGGGGATAGGCGAGGGGCGCTCCAAGAAGGACGCCGAGCAGGAGGCCGCCCGCAACGCCTGGGAGGAGCTCACAAATGCCTGAGCTGCCCGAGGTCGAGACGCTGCGCCAGGACCTGGCCCGCGAGGTGGTCGGCCGCAAGATCAAGGCCGTCTCGGTCGCCAACGGGCGCTCGGTGCGGCGCCACCCGTCGGCCAAGCACTTCCGGGCGCTGCTCGAGGGCCGGACGATCAAGTCGGTCGGGCGGCTGGGCAAGTACCTGCTGCTGACCATGGACAACGGCGACACCCTCGTGGTCCACCTGGGCATGAGCGGGCAGCTGTTGCGGGTGAAGTCGGTCAAGGACCCCAAGCCCAAGCACACCCACGTGGTGATCACGTTCACCCAGGGCGGCGAGTTGCGCTACGTCGACCCCCGGACCTTCGGCGAACTGTTCGTCTCGACGCCTCCGCTGAAGGCCGACGGGACGCCGCTGTCGCCGGTGTCGGGGACGGCCGGCGGGGACGGGGCGGCCATCCGCAAGGCGGTGCCCGAGCTGGCGCACCTGGGGTTCGACCCCATCGAGGACCTCATGAGCTGGGACCAGTTCGGCCTGCTCCTGCACCAGCACTCCGGGGCCATCAAGCCCCTGCTGATGGACCAGAGCTTCACGGCCGGCATCGGCAACCTCTACTCGGACGAGATGCTGTACCAGGCCGGGCTGCGCTACGACCGGGCGGCCGACTCACTGACGGCGACCGAGGTGCGGCGGCTGTACCGGGCCATCGTGGAGACGCTGGCCGATGCCATCAAGCACCGGGGGTCCTCGCTGGCCGACGAGCAGTACCGGGATCTCTTCGGCGAGCTGGGCGACTTCCAGGGCTCCCACCAGGTCTACGACCGGGAGGGCAAGCCCTGCCGGCGCTGCCGCAACGTGATCGTGCGGGTCAAGGCGGGAGGCCGCTCCACCTTCTTCTGCGAGCACTGCCAGGTATAGGCGGTCCTTGTCCCCCGACCGGCGTAAGCACCCGGTAGGGTCGCCCCGATGTTCCTGAAGTCGCTCAGCATGAAGGGCTTCAAGTCCTTCGCGGATCCGACCGTGCTGGAATTCGAGCCGGGGATCACGGTGGTGGTGGGGCCGAACGGAAGCGGCAAGTCCAACGTGGTCGACGCCGTGACCTGGGTCCTCGGGGCGCAGGGGCCGCGGTCGTTGCGCTCCGCGAAAATGGAGGACGTCATTTTCGCCGGCACGTCCTCGCGGCCGCCGCTGGGTCGCGCCGAGGTCTCGCTCACCATCGACAACGCATCGGGCAAGCTGCCCATCGACCTGGCCGAGGTCACCATCACCCGGACGCTCTTCCGCTCGGGCGACAGCGAGTACGCCATCAACGGGGCGCCGTGCCGGCTCCTCGACATCCAGGAGTTGCTGGGCGACTCGGGCGTGGGCCGCCAGCAGCACATGATCATCGGGCAGGGCCAGCTCGACACCGTGCTGAACGCGCGCCCCGAGGACCGGCGGGCGATCATTGAGGAGGCGGCCGGGGTCCTGAAGCACCGGCGGCGCCGGGAGCGGGCCGAACGGCGCCTGGCGGCCACGGCCGAGAACCTCGAGCGCCTGGGGGACCTGGTGCGCGAGGTGCGGCGGCAGATCCGGCCTCTCGAACGGCAGGCGGCCGCGGCGCGGTCGCACGACACGGTGGCGTCCGAGCTGCTGGCCGTGCGCCGCTACCTGGCCGGCGCCGAGATGGCCGACCTCACCGCCCGCCGCCTGGCCGCGTCGCAGAACCTCACCGTGTGCCGTGACGAGGAGCGCGAGCTGCACACCGCGCTCGAACAGCTCGACGCCGAGGCCTCCTCGACCACCGCGGAGCTCTCGTC
>DATNLP010000309.1:0-2930 GCA_035602795.1 Acidimicrobiales bacterium
CCCCGGCGCAGTCGAACACCCCGAGCGAGCCGGCCAGGCGGGGCGACGACAGCGCCTGCTCCTTGGTGATCTCGCGCCGGAACTGCGCCCGCGGGTTGCGCGCCCCGTTGTAGTGGTTCTTGACCGCGATGGACGCCAGCACCTCGCTCATGGTCTCGGCGTCCACCCCGTACTTCTGCGCATAGGCCGGGGCGACCATGGAGAACATGGCGGCCGCCGTCAACGTCCGGGCCGTCCCGTCGCCGGGCGGGTTCATGGCGTTCAGCCCCTGGAAGCCGCTGTCCTTCACCTTCTCGGCCCCCACCGCCATGGCCACGTCATAGGCCCCCGAGGCCACCGCGTACACCGCCGCCCGCAGCGCCTCCGACCCCGTCGCGCAGTAGTTCTCCACCCGGGTCACCGGCTTGTTCCGGAGTTGCAGTGGCCGGGCCAGCGTGATCCCGCTCATCCCGCTCTGCGCCGTGCCGAACCAGTAGGCGTCCACCTCGTCCTTGCTGATTCCGGCCGAGGCGAAGGCGTCCGTGCTGGCGTCCACGATCAGGTCGTCCAGCCCCTTCTCCCACAGCTCGGCGAAGGGCGTGCAGCCCATGCCGACGATGGCCACCTGGTCCCGGACCCCGTGCGAGCCCATCAGGCCTTACCTCCTATGGCTGCGTCTGTCTCTGCGTCTGCGCCGCCGCCGGCGCCGGTCCGCACCGGCCGCCCCTTCCAGAAGTAGTCGTGGATGCCGTCGGCGCTGAAGAGCCGGCGGAAGGTCATCTCCACCCGACTGCCGGCCCGTATCTCCTCGGCGTCGGCATCGGTCAGCTCGACCGGGTAACGGCCGCCCCCGTCGAAGTCGACCACGGCGAAGACGATGGGCGGGCTGGGGGAGTAGGCCAGGCGGTCGATGGTGCACGTGACGACGGTGCCGGTGGCGTCCGCCATGGCCACGGGCTCCATGTCGTCGACGGCACCGCCGTCCATCGACACCCGCGACGGCGGCAGGTGAAGGGCGCCCGACGAGCGGTCCCTCGACCCCACGAAGCCGAACTTCCAGTCCTCGTTGCGGTGGGCGGCCGTGCTCGATACGCGGGCGGGCTCGGGTCGCCGGGGCGGTTCGGGCTGGAGCTGACCCCGCCACGACAGGAACTTGGCGTAGGAGATGGGTGCGCCGCTGGCCACCTGGTCGGCCACCGGCCGCGCCGGGCGCCACGCCGCCAGCGTCCCGGTCGTGCGCACGACGACGGCGTCGGCCCCGTCGGCCAGATGAACCACGAGCACGGGCGTCCCGGCCGCCGCCACGCCGCCAGCCATCGACTCGAGCGCCGAGGTGAGCACCAGGAGCGGGTGGGCCACCCCGCTCTGGCCGACGCTCGCGGACAGGTCGTCGGCCACGACACCGTCTCCGAGGCCCAGCTTCCTGGTCAGGCCCGCCACGGCGCGGCCGTGCATGCCTGTGATGACCAGCCGCCCGATGTCGCCGGGCTCGAGGCCGGCGGCCTTCATGGCGCGACCCACGGCCTCCTGGCCCATGGCCAGGTAGCGGTTCTCGCCGAAGCGCTCCTCCCACAGCCTGGAGGTGCGGTCGCCCGGGGCGCGCCAGCGATCGGTGAACTCGTCGGTGACCGAGGCGGTCGTCACCAACTCGGCCAGGACGTCGGGCCCTTGGCCCACCAGGACGGCGGCCCCGGCGTCGCCGCCGGCTGCCTCGTCGCCGCTCGTGGGCAGCCCGTCTCGCAGGTCGGCCGCCACCACCAGGGTGGTACCGGTGCTGCGCAGCGCCGAGACGAGGCACCCCATGCCCGAGCGCAGGGCGCCCCCGAAGTCGTAGGCCGCCACGTCGCTGGGCAGGCGGATGGCCGCCGCCACCGCCGCCGCGTTCGTCTTGTCGAGATACGCCGGCCGCGTCGTGGCGAACCACAGCGCTTCTGGAGTGCGCCCGGGCGCGCCCCGCAGAGCCAACCGGGCCGCCTCCACACCCAGCGTGGTCGTGTCCTCGTCGTGCGATGCCACGGCCCGCGTCCCCTTGCCGCCGCCGCTCCCCATGAACGAGGCGATGTCCGCCCGGGCGAGGCGCCGGTAGGGCACGGAGCCCGCCGCACTGATGATGCCTGGCACGGCGGACGAGCCTAACGGGTCGCCCACCGACGACCTGACTCGGCGTCAGGTGTTGAAGAACCGAGCAGCGGGGGTCCGGATCGGAGCAAACTGCTTTCTATGGCGGACCAGCCCCAGCCTCAGCCGCAGCGTCAGCCCCGGCCGGATGGAGGGGAGCTCTCCGTCCGGGTGGCCGACGCCGACCGGGACCGCACGGTCGCGCTGCTGCGCGAGCACGTGGTCGCGGGCCGCCTGACGCTCGACGAATTCTCCGACCGGGTCGGCCGGGCCCTCGGGGCCACCACTCGGGCCGACCTCCAAGCGGTCATGACGGACCTCCCCTCGGCCCAGGTGACGGCGCCCGAGACGGGTGTCGAGCCCCTCACGCCGCGCAAGAGGCGGCGCTGGCACATCGCCGTCATGAGTGGCCACGACACCAAGGGCCGCTGGCGCATCAGCGGTCAGACGAACGCGATCGCCGTGATGGGCGGCTGCGACCTCGACCTGCGCTACGCCGAAATCGAGGGTCCCGAGGTCGTGATCACCGCCTTCGCCTTCTGGGGCGGGATCAAGGTGATCGTGCCCGAGGGTTTCGACGTCGAGCTGACCGGGTTCTCTTTCATGGGCGGGCGCAGCCTGAAGACGCGCGACGTGCCCCTCCTTCCGGGCTCCCCCCGCATCACCGTGCGCGGCTTCGCCGTCATGGGGGGCATCGACGTCCGCAGCCGACCCAACCGCTCCAACCGCTCCGGCCGCTCCAGTGGTTCGGGCCGCTCCGGCCGGCGCAACCGGGCCATCCCCGAAGCCGCCGCCACCGGCGCCGACGAGCTCGGCGTCGGATCGGGGTCCGC
>DATNLP010000329.1:0-2015 GCA_035602795.1 Acidimicrobiales bacterium
TCGGGGAGTTGCGCCAAAGGCTCGCAAGCCTGGGGGAGCCCTGGACCGTCCCGGCTCGCTTCAGCGACGATGATCCGCTGCCCGACCTGCCGCCGCAACCAGTGGATCCGGGTCATGTCAAGGGCTTGCGCGCCGTGAACACCCGCGAGGAATTCGAAGCCATCCTGCGGGAGGCCCCGCCGGTTAACCCGTTTCTCGCCGCGCGCTGGCGCGAGCTGGGCGCGGCTGTCCCCGGTACTGCCGAGGGCACGCCCGAAGGCGCGGGAACGCCGGCACCCGCACATGATGTGCCCGAGTGGGGTGTGGGATGAGCGCGCCGAGTGTTGATTGGCGGAACCGTTTCGGACGGGCGTGGATAACCTCGGTCCGTGACCAGGACGGCACCAGCAACTGCTGGGCATTCGCCGCTACGGCACTCGTGGAGGCCATGGTCCGCATCGACTATTTCTTGTGGTCGTCGCGGTCGGAAGGCGACGTGGTGCACGGTGTAGGCAAGCAGTCCTGGGACTTTGGCAATCTCGGCGAGGCGATCACATTCGTCGAAAAGAACGGCCTCGCCGACCCTGACTGCTTCCCCTTCGGAGTGGCCGCCGCGCTCTACACGGCGCAGGAATCAAACCAGTCGGTGACCTTCCTGTCGCCCACGCCTGACCGACAGGGCCGCACCGTGCGACTGGCCGCCGGATTGTCGGTGTCATTGACCGATCCGGCGCTGAAGAAGCAGCACCTCGATCAGGTGGGGCCGATGGCCACGATGATCACGCCACCCGTCGACTTCGGCTCCTTGGGCAGCGGGGTGTATGTGCCGACGACCACGGTCCTCGGTCCGCCCCACGCGCTGCTTGTCGTCGGTTACGACGACCCCGGCCGCTACTGGATCGTGAAGAACTCCATCGGAACAGGCTGGGGCGTTCAGGGTTTCGGCAAGATCTCCTACGACGCCAACCTGCTCGAGCCCGCCGGGTTCGCAGGGTTGCTGGCCGGGACGACGAACCCCGACCCATGGTGCCGGCGCCGGATGCGCAACGGCGCCCTCATCCAGGGCAGCAACGGCGCGGCGAAGAACAACTTCGAGTTGTTCGTCCGCCGCGGGATGAACATCCAGCACTGGTACCGCGAGAACTCGACGGCGGCCTTCACATGGAACCTGGTCGGCAACGTGCGCTCGGTCGATCCGTGGCGCGACACGTTTCATGACGACGCCCTCGACGGGGCCGCCGCCGTGCAGAGCAGCTTCAACCGGAACTACGAGCTCGTCTACCGGACGACGTACGGTCAGATGCGTCACGTGTTCTTCAACCAGACGTCCGGGTGGTGGGAGGACGGCACGCTGTTCGGCCCGGTCAACCCCATCGGAATCGCCGGATTCGTGCAGTCGAACCGGGGTGCTCCCGGCGACTTCGAAGCCGTCGTCGTCGACAGCAGCGGGATCGCCCACCATTGGACCAAACACAACAGCTTCCCGTGGACCATGGCCCCGGGCACCTGGTACGACCGCGGCATCGTGGCGAGCAACGTAGCCTCGGGCGGGCCCGGGCTCGTCCAGTCGAAGCTCGGCCGCACCGGCGTGCCCGAGAACGGGACCGGACAGCTCCACTACGTGTGCGCGCAGACGGACGGGCAGTTGCACCATTACTGGCTCGACGCGTCGGGCTGGACGTACCTCACCAGCTTCGGTGCCGGCGCGGATAGTGCCCCCTGCCTCATCGAAGGCACCTACGGCGCCCACGACGAGATCGGCGTGGGCGATTTCGAGCTGTGCGTCGCCGTCGGCGGCACGATCGAGCACTGGTGGCGCTACAACGCCGGCCCGGGCCCGTGGACCCGTTCGGCCGTGTTCGGCACGGGAGTGCGCCGGGTGATCGCCCTCGTCCAGTCGACCTTCGCCACGGACCTCGAGATCATCGTCGAGAACCTCAATGGCAGCTATCAGCACTGGTGGCGCGATGACGGCGGCTGGCACCCCGGCCCCACCATATGACGAGATGGCTCGGTGCTAGGCCGCGGTGTCGTTG
>DATNLP010000331.1:0-6062 GCA_035602795.1 Acidimicrobiales bacterium
GCACGCCGCGCCGATATGCGCGGGTCGATCTGCCGGGGCACCCGCTCCTTCTCGACGACGGGCGGCGTCACGTCCCCGCCACCGGTTCCCCCTGTGCGCCCACCACACCAGTCTTCCCGCCGTCGAAGCCGAGGAGGCGGACCTCCGCCGACAACGTCACGCCACAGCGCGCCGCCACCACCGCGCGCACGTGCTCCATCAGTGCGCGCACGTCGTCGGCTCGCCCCCCCTTGTCCGCCTGAATGAAGTTGGCGTGCTTCTCCGACACGTGCGCCGTGCCGAGCCGATGCCCCTTCAGCCCCGCCTCCTCAATTAGGCGCCCGGCCGAGTCTCCCTCCGGATTGGTGAACACGGAGCCCGCGTTGGAGCCACCCGGCTGGTGTTCACGGCGCCACTTGACGATGGCGGACACCGCTTCCTGCTCTGCCGCGGCCGATCCCGCCGTGACCGCCAGCTCCGCCGCCACGACGAGCTGCGAGGGGGTCACCGACGAGCGGCGGTAGCCGTAGGCCAGGTGCGCCACGTCGTCGGTCCCACCGTCGTCGCCCAGGACGTCGACCCACGAGTAGCGGACCAGGCATGCCGCCATGTCCGATCCGTGGCCACCGGCGTTCATGCGCACGGCGCCGCCGATCGAGCCCGGCACGCCCACCGCCCACGACAGGCCCGACCAGCCGGCGTCGGCCACACGACGGGCCAGGACGGGCAGCGACAGCGCCGCACCGGCTCGCACGACGGCGCCGGGCGTCGCGTCGGGGGTCGGCAGATCCAGCCCGGCGAAGCCGTTCCCGAGGTGCAGCACGACCCCGTCGAAGCCCGCATCGGACACCAGCAGGTTCGAACCCCGACCGAGCACGAACACGGCGGCGCCGCCCGTCGCTCGCAGCGCGGCCCGCACCGCGTCGAGATCCGCCGGTCCCTCGATCTCCACCAACACGGCAGCGGGCCCGCCCACCCCGTAGGTCGTGAAGGGACCCAGGGGCGCCATCAGGGTGGCGCGGGCCCCGAGGGTGGCCGCGAGCGCCTCGTGCGCCGCAGGGCCCCTCACCACTCAGGGGACTCGAGCAGCTCGTCGGGGAGCATGGTCAGGTCCCCGGCGCCGAGCGTCAAACACAGATCACCCGGGCGCAGGACAGACGCCACCGTCCGCCGCAGCTCCTCCCACCCGGGCGCATAGGCCACCGGCAGGCGCGGGTCCTGCTCCCGGATGGCATCGACCACCAGCCGGCCCGACACGCCCGGCACCGGACGTTCCCCGGCGCTGTAGACGTCGGTGACGACGAGCTCATCGGCCTGGCCGAACGCGGTGCCGAACTGGTCAGCCAGCGCGGCCGTGCGGGAGAACCGGTGCGGCTGGAAGACGGCCACAACGCGGTCCCAGCCACCTGTCCTCGCCGTCGCCAGCGCCACCCGCACCTCACCGGGCAGATGCGCGTAGTCGTCGACGAAGGTGACGCCCCGTACTTCGCCACGGAACTCGAACCGTCTGGTCACGCCGGCGAATCGGGCCAGCGCCGCCTGGGCCGCGCCGAAGGGTGCGCCCACCTGCAGCGCGGCCACGGTGGCGACCGCGGCATTGCGCGCGTTGTGGATGCCCGGGACACCGACCCGCACCGGGCCGAGCTCACCCTGCGCCGTTCGCAGGACGAACGACGTCCAGCTGCGGTTTTGCTCCACCTCGGTCATCCGGTACGTCGCGCCCTCCGCCATGCCCACGCCGATGGCGCCCCGGGCTCCGCCAATGGCGGCGGCCTCGGCGTCGTCGGCGCAGAAGATGGCGCCCTCGGTCGCCATGTCCACGAAGCGTGCGAAGGCCTCGCGGAGCACGTCGAACGTGCCGTAGTAGTCGAGGTGGTCGGCCTCCACACTGGTGAGCACGGCCACGTCGGGCCGGAGCGCTTTGAACGTGCCGTAGCTCTCGTCGGCCTCGACCACCAGCCACTCCCCGGTGTCCCAGACGGCGTTCGTGCCGATTTCGTTCACGTCGGCGCCGATGACGAACGATGGCCGGAGTCCCGCTTCCACGAGAATCAGGGACAGCATGGAGGCCGTCGTCGTCTTGCCGTGCGTCCCGGCGACGGCCAGGCACCGGCGGGTGGCGCAGATGGCGGCCAGCACCTCCGAGCGCGCAGCGACCCGGATCCCCAGCGCCCGCGCCTCGGCCAGCTCGACGTTCTCCGGCGGCACCGCCGGGGAGTAGGTCACGGCGTCAGCACCGGCGACGTTCTCCGCCCGGTGGCCGACGGCCACGGTGATGCCGTGGGAGCGCAGCCTGTCCGCCACGGGCGAGTCCTTCAGGTCCGAGCCCGACACGGTGTGGCCCATGGCCCGCAGCACGAGCGCGATGGCGCTCATGCCGGCGCCTCCGACGCCGATCACGTGGATCCGCTGCGGCACCCGGAGGTCCAGAGTCGCCGCCGCGCCCTCCCCGAAGGCGGCCTCAGCGGGCATGGGTGTCCACGAGCTCGGCGATGCGCGACGCGGCGTCGCGGTGGCCATGGCTGCGGGCGGCCTCGCTCATCGCCTGTAGGCGCTCCGGGTCCGACAGCAGCGCGTCGAGCTCGGCGGCCAGGCGTGTCCCGTCGCACTCGGGATCGGGAACGTGCACCGCGGCGCCCAAGCCGACGAGCACCTCGGCGTTGCGCGTCTGGTGATCACGCGGCGCGCCGGGGAGCGGCACGAGGACCGCGGGCTTGCCGGCCGCCAGCAGCTCAGCCACGGTCATGGCACCCGCCCGGGTCACGCAGACGTCGGCGGCGGCGTAGAAGTCGGCCATGCGCTCCTCGTAGGGGACCACGGCGTAGAAGAGTCCTCCCTCGCCGTGGCTCCTCCCGCCCCCGGCGGCGTCGTCGCCCGCGAAGGTCGCATAGTCGCGCCGGCCGGTCACGTGGTACAGCGACTGCTGAACATGGCCCGCCCAGCAACTGGCCAGCTCCGCCACGGCGCGGTTGATCCGCAGCGCACCCAGAGATCCCCCGAAGACGGCGATCGTCTGGCGGTCCTTGGGGAGGCCGAGCTGAGCCCGGCAACGCGCCTGCCCGTCGGCTGTGCGGTCCAACGTCGCCAGATCGGTCCGAACCGGTGTCCCGGTCACGTAAGCACGGGGCAGGTCGGTGCCCTCGAACGCCACGGCGTTGGCCGCGGCGAACCGGCCCAGCAGTCCCACGACGGCGCCTGGCACGGCGTCGGTGGTCACGGATACGAACGGGACCCGTGTCAGCAGGGCCGCCAATCCGGCCGGGAAACTGGCGTAGCCACCTACGACCACCACGACTCGGGGCCGACGCACGGCGAAGGACCCCAGGGCGCGCGCGCAGGCCCACACCAGGCCAGCCACGGCACCCACGTTGGCCAACAGCGCCTGGGGATGCCAACTCCGCCGGATGCCGCGTCCGGGCAGGAGCGTGTACGGGAAATCCAGTGTCGGCCAGGTCGTGGCCTCCTGCCCGCGTCGAGACCCGTAGAGCTCGATCGTGTCCGGCGCGTGCCCCCGGGCGACCAGGGCGCGTGCGATCTGGAGCGAGGGAACGACGTGCCCGCCCGTCCCGCCGCCCGCGATCACGGTGCCGCGCCGGGCGCTCACCGCCCTCGGCCGGAGGCGGCCGGGCGGGCGACCGACCCGACCTTTCTGGGATGCCTCGCGGCTGCGGGCCGCGAGGCACGTCGCGTCCCGACGGCCTCTCCCTGCTTGGCGACGTTGATGAGGATGCCGGCCGCGGCCATGGTGATCACCAGTGACGACCCGCCGAAGGAAATGAAGGGCAGCGGGATCCCGGTCACCGGCAGCACGCCGACCACCGCTCCGACGTTGATCAGGGTCTCCGCACCCACCCAGGCCACCAGCCCGATGGCGAGCAACGCGCCGAACCGGTCCGGCGCTCGCGTCGCGGCGCGGATGCCCAGCCACATGAAGCCGCCCAGTAGGGCGAGCACGAGGACCGCACCCACAATGCCCAGTTGTTCCCCGATGACGGAGAAGATGAAGTCCGTGTGTGCGTTGGGCAGGAAGCCCCACTGCGCCTGTCCGCCGCCGATGCCGGTACCGACGAGGTGTCCGGACCCCAGTCCGATGAGCGACTGCACCACCTGGTAGCCCGAGCTCGACCCATGCCCCGAAGGATCCATGAACGACAGCAGGCGCGTCCGGCGGTACGGGGAGGCCAGGGCCACGATCAGCGCCAGGACGGCCAGCGCACCCATCACCTTCATGACGGGGCCGAGGCGAACCCCAGAGACGAAGAGGAGCGCCAGCGCGATGCACCCGAGCACCATGGCGGTCCCCATGTCCGGCTGGGCCAGGATCAGGACGCAGGCGGCGCCCGTCACCAGCAGTACGGGGCCGATGATGCGACGGTCGGTCGCCTGCCGATCGAGGCGTCGCGTGATGAAGTCGGCGGCAAAGAGCGCCAGCGCCAGCTTCATGAGCTCGGACGGTTGGAGGCGGAACTGCCCGAAGCCCACCCACCGGCTTGACCCCATGGCCCGCACCCCGAGGCCGGGGACCAGCACGACCAGCAGGAGGCCGAAGGTGACCAGCAACACGATGGGACTGATGCGGCGCAGCTTGCGGTAGTCGAACCGCAGCGCCAGCCAGAGGGCGACCACGCCGATGGCCATCCACATGGCCTCCCGGACGAAAATGGCCCAGGGGGTCCCGTAGGTGTCGATCGAGATCACCGACGAGGCCGACCCCACCATCACGAGCCCGATGACGCACAAGAGCGCGACGTCGGCGAGCAGCACGGCCGAGGTCGACACCTGCCAGCCGCCGATACGAAGGGCGGGGTCGGGTTGGCGCATCAACGGCGTCACCGGTGCGGTCGACCCGGTCCGTACGGGCATCATCGTCACGTCTCTGCCACCGAGCGCGCGCGCCCCTCACCACGGTCCGACCCCCGTCGCATCGCACAAGTCTTCCGCACCGGGTGGCCGAAGTGGCGGAGGGTCATGTGAACTTCGCCACCGTGAGGAAGTCGCCGTAGAAGATGCCGAGCCCGAGCGCGCAGAAGAGCCCGCCGAGGATCCAGAAGCGGACGATCACTGTCGTCTCCGGCCAGCCTCCGAGCTCGAAATGGTGATGGATCGGCGCCATGCGGAAGATACGGCGGTGGAAGACGCGGAAGCTGATGACCTGGAGGATCACCGAGAGCGTCTCCATGACGAAGAGGCCGCCGATGACCAGCAGCAGCAGGTCCAGGTTCAGGAGCAGGCACAGTGCCGCCAGGCCGGCACCGATGGACAGTGATCCGGTGTCGCCCATGATGATCTTGGCGGGAGCGGCGTTCCACCACAGGAACCCGACGCAGGCTCCCGCCAACGCCACGGAGACGAGAGCCAGGTCGATGGCCGACGCCGGAAGCACGTGGTAGATGGACTCGTGACGGAAGATCCAGTACGCCATGACGGAGAGGACGAAGAAGCAGAACGTCCCCGAACCGGCCGCCAGGCCGTCCACGCCGTCGGTGATGTTGACCGCGTTGGACGCGCCCACCATGACGACGACGGCGAAGACCACCCAGCCCACCGTTCCCAGGTTGATCCCGATCGCCTGGGAACGGGTGAACGAGAGCGCCGTCGAGGTGTGGGCCCATTCGACGGCCAGCACGGCAAAGATGAGCGCGCACACCACCTGGGCGCCAAATTTGGCCCGCTTGTTCAGCCCGAGGCTGCGCCGCCGGTTCACCTTGATGTAGTCGTCCATGTAACCGATCAGGCCGAAAGCCACGACCGCGCCGATGGCCAGGTATCCGGTCCGCGAGAAGCGGATCTGGGTGCCGATGTGGCCGATCGCATAGCCGAACACGACCGAGGCGACGATGGCGATGCCACCCATGGTCGGCGTGCCGGCCTTGGCCACGTGCGTTGCGGGCCCGTCCTCCCGGATGTGCTGGCCGAGCTCGCGGCTACGGAAGTATCGGATGAGGAACGGGGTGAAGAGGATGGCGATCGCCAGCGCGACTCCTCCAGAGACCAGCAGCCCGAGCACGTGCCTCCTCAGCCTTCCGACAGCGAGACATCGGACGACGGCGCCACGCCGGCGGCGAGTCCAGTGGCCGGGTTGG
>DATNLP010000335.1:0-5440 GCA_035602795.1 Acidimicrobiales bacterium
TCCCCCCACTCAGCTTCTCGAGCACCACCTTCACTACGTCACGGTCACCGACGCTGATTCCTCCACTCGACACGACGACGTCGCACCGAAATGCCGCTTTCTCGAGAAGAGCCGCCAGGGCCGCCTCGTCGTCTCCAGTGATACCGAGGTCGAGGACACCAAAGCCGTCTGCCCGCAGCCGCGCGAGCAACGCCGGACGGTTGGCGTCGCGGATCTTACCCGGCGCAAGCGCGCCCGTAGTCGTGACGAGTTCGTCGCCCGTGGAGAGGATGCCGACCGTGGGAGACGGGTGGACGAGCAATCTTTCGACCCCGACGCTCGCCAGCACGCCCAGGTTCGCCGGTCCGAGATATGCCCCTGGCCCGAACACCTCTTGGCCCATCTCAATATCGTCCCCAGCGTTCCTTACGTTCGTCCCGGGAGTAAGGGATTCCGCGACAATGACAATCGATCCACCCGCTTCGACGCGGGTGTGTTCGATCATGCATACGGCGTCAGCGCCGGGAGGTAACGGCGCTCCTGTCATGATGCGAACCGACTCACCGGCCGACACGAAGGTCGTCGCCTCATCACCCGCCATGACGCTGCCCACTACACGAAGGCGCACCGGTGAACGAACGGTATCGACGGCTCGGACCGCGTACCCGTCCATGGCCGAATTGGCAAAGGGCGGCACAGGTTCGGCAGCTCGGATGGCTTCGGCCAGCACGAGACCCGTGGCGTCGCTCAGCGCAACTCGCCTGGGGGTGAGAGTAAGGGCTCCGCAGGCGGTCAGGACGAACTGGCGAGCCTCAGAGACGGGGATCATCGGGAGGCGTGCGGGGCGTTGCGCGACACGTTCCTCTCGGCCATGCTACCGACTACCCGAGGACGCCCGGCGGTTGACTGCTCAGTAACTGCTGCGGGATCTCCCAGGCCAGGCCAGTCTCCTCCAGGTCGGTGGTCGTATCCACGTCCGAGAACTCGCGCCAGTCAATCTCAAAGGGCCAGCGTTTGCGTTTCACCTCAATCAGCTCCACGTCGGAGCAGTCGAGGAGCGAGTGCATGGACCGCTTATCGGAATTGGCCAGGTCCATCGCTGTCGCCAAATCCTCGGCCGACCAGCGCGCACACAGAGGCTGTGGTCGCCCTTCGACGATCGGCACTATGGATCGGGTTGCGGGCCAGTGGACAAGGGTTCGCAGAAGGGTCGCCGTGACGAGTGGTAGATCGCAGGCCAAGACCAGCGCTGCCCGCACCTGTCCCACTTCGTTGAGTGCCCTTGCTCCCGCGCAGAGCGCCACCAGAGGCCCGCCACCTCGGGGTGCTTCGTGGATCGCGGGCAATCCGGAGACACCTGGGCCTACCTCGACCGCGTCGGCGACGACAGCCTTCATCGCTCTTGCGACCCTGGCCGCGCATGGAACGCCGTCGATCAGCATCGAGGCTTTGTCGAAGCCCATGCGACGGCTGGTGCCTCCAGTGAGCAAAATTCCCCCCACCAGGTGGCTGGAGCGGAAAGCATCGTGCATGCTCTCGGCATGACGGGACGGACCTAGATCGTCGAGGTGGCCGGTCAACTTCTCATCCGTCCGTCATCTCGTGTCGAACGCTGAAGCCTCGTCACTGTCATTCCGGCGGGAGGCAAAACCACACCCATATGAAGAAAATGGTTCATTGGTGAGGATAGCACCTTGGCAGAAGTCATCGTTCGGAGTCGGCGATTGAACCGCGTGGGATCACATCAACGGGGACCCCGCTTAGGGCTACTGTTCCGGTCAGCGCGTCAAACCGCTCAGGGTCGGTCAACAGATTGACGTTGACACCGGGCGTGAGCTCCGCCACCCGCAAGTTGCCACCCGAGGACGAGAGCCCCCAGCCATGTGGTACCGAGATCGTTCCCCGAACGACTTCGTCGGTGATTTCCACCTGTACCACAATCTCCCCGATCCGAGAGCGGATTAATACTTCGGTCTGGTCGAGGATGCCAAGCGCAGCAGCATCAGCGGAATGGATAAAGGCGGTGCAGCGGCTCCGTCGGCTGAGGACATCAATATTGCGCATCCAAGAGTTGTTCGAGCGCAACTCACGGCGATTGATCAACAGGAAGCTGGCGGCTTGACTCTCTTCGAACCAGACCTTGAGACGCGCCAGGTCCTCGATGATTTCTGGAGGGGCGAGCTCGATCCGTCCGGACGGAGTGTGAATCACTTCGGGGACTCTCGATTTCAAAGGGCCGAGATCGATTCCATGAGGGTGAGCCTCGAGCTCAGCAAGGGTCAACCCTCCGGGATGGGATCCGAATCCATCCCCATAGACTCCGGTACGCACCATTAGATCGAGCACTCGTTCCGGCCCACGGCGGCGCTCTAACACCTTCATCAACTCGTCGGGATTCCTCCCATGGACGGGCGAGCCCGGACGTTTGGTCAGATCCATAACCATGTTGAAGGCGAATTCGTCGTCTCGCGCGGCGGTATTGGAATGCGCACCTTCCCCCGACAGGATTCCGGCCAGCCGCAAAAAAATCTCGTATTCGCGCATTTCGGATGGCCCGAGGGGAACCGACGGCGGTGAATAGTTGGCGACGTTGCGGCACGCCAGTTGGTAGAAAAACGTATCGTAGTGAGGACGGGCTAGGTCGCTCGGTGCGGGTAGCAGAACGTGGGCGAACTGAGCTGTCTCTGATCGATAGATGTCGACGCAGACAAGGAGTTCGAGCTGTTGGAGGGCACGATGCAATCGGTCGCTGTCGGGGTTTGACAAAAGCGGATTTCCACCGATGGTGATCAGCGCTCGAATTCTCCCAGGACCGGGCGTGTCGATCTCTTCAGGAAGGCATATGAGGGGGAGCTCCGGAAACACACACTTGATCTGGCGCCTTCCGCTAACACGGCTGGACGCTCCCCAGAGGTCTTTGCTCGTGCGACCCGGAACGGAGGTACTGTTGGCCTGGCCGGCCGCTGCTTTGGGGAACATGGCGCCGCCGGGACGGTCGAGATTGCCCGTGAGCACATTAACGACGTCAACGAGCCAACTTGTCACTGTACCGAAAAGCTGGGCCGATGTCCCTAAGCGACCGTAGACCGCCGCCGCGGGTGCCCGTGCCAATTCGCGTGCGAGGTTCCTGATGGTTTCTGGATCCACTCCACACCGAACGGCGACAACGTCGGCGCTGAAAACGGACGCAACATAGCGCAGCTCATCAACACCGTTCACGTAGGGTGCCAAACGACCTGTGGACATTAGGCGTTCCTCAAAAAGAGTCGCCACGACAGCCAGGAGAAACAGTGCGTCGGTCCCGGGTTGGATGGGGATGTGTTGGTCAGCCATCGACGCTGTCGGAGTACGCCGAGGATCGATCACGATAAACCGCCCGCCACGTTCCTGGAGTGCGGCCAACCGGTCCTTTACTCCTGGAGCGGTGAACAGACTGCCGTTCGATGCCAGTGGATTCGCCCCAAAAATCACCAGCAGCGAGGTTCGGTCAATGTCAGGGACAGGGATCGAGTTGGGATGGCCGAAGAGTAGAGCGCAGGCTAGCTGCTTAGGCACCTGGTCGGCGGTACCGGCTGTGAAGACATTGATGGTCTGAGCGGCAGCGAATAGTGGGGGCAAAAACAGAGTGTCCGCCGAATGATTGGCATTGCCAATGTAAAGAGAAATCGCATCCTTGATCCCGTCGGCCATGACTGGCGCCAACCTGTTGTCTATCTCCTCGAACGCATCGTCCCAGGTGACCGCGTACCACTTGTCCCCTTTTCTGATCTGTGGCTCCGTGACGCGGTCGGGATCAGCCTCCAGTTGTCGAAGGGCCGCGCCTTTCGGGCAAAGAAATCCTCGACTCAGCACATCGTCCCGATCTCCGCGGACCCTGACGATGGTGCGCCCTTCAAGGGTCAGTTCGAGGCCACATGTGGCCTCGCAGAGAGGGCACGTCCGAAAAACTGTGCGCCGATCCGAAGTCTTCGTCATCCGATCATGGGGTCATCACGATCGGCGAGATACAAACTTCGACGAGCGTGGAACGGAAGGGACAATGGATCATCAAACGCCGACAATCTCGTCGGCATCGTCTGTAGGACGCGATCCGACTCAATACTGGAGGCGATTTTCATGAACTCCAAGATCGGGGGTTCCGATATCCAGAAGGTTGCGAGCCCGTTGGCCGTCCGTATTTGCACCAACTCGACCAAGGTCCCTCCTCAGTAGGGCATTTGCGTTATTAACTAAACCCTCGCTTACACTCGTACTCTAACGTGACGTCCAAAGATCCGCTCAAATGGAGACGCAGTGGTCCACGGTCCCGAGGACAATGTTGGCCATGGAGAGCAACAGCGGCCCCCTTCGGGCAGCTGTTGTTGACGCCAACGATCACGGGGGTCTTGCCTTGATCTAATGGACACCAGGTAGTGGGTGGTCACAGAGAGGAGGGAGTCCCGAATGGGCCGCCAATCCAGATTCCCGAAGAGTTTTGCCGCGAAGCAGGGACCTTGTAATCACGACGGGCCGGCCAGCTGGAAAGCCAGAGTCTGAGTCAAGGGCGGTTTTGTTGTCTGTGAGATTGGTGCCGCATTGGGCCGTATCGAACGCTCGGGCAGCCTGGCCGTTGCGGCTTCGGAACAGCGGCGAGGAGACCCACTACTCGAAATGACGGCGCCCTCAGACAACCGAGCCGCGGAACACCTGGAAGGGTTGTACACGTGAGCAAGAGCCCGAAGACCGACACTCGTCAAGACAAAACCGGCTTAACCGTAGCAAAATGGAATTGCTCAATCGAGCGACGCAGCTTGATATTCAGCGGAGTACGTAGTGCAGCCATCGGAGATTACGGTAACGGAATAATCACGCATCGCAGCTGAACGGACAGTGGTCTCAATGGAGGCGTTGGTCACAATACCTGTAATGACCAGATTATTAGCCCCGAGGCCGCGCAGAAACACCTCGAGGTCCGTGTTGTAGAAGGCGTCCATGCGCGACTTGTCTACATAAAGTGCGTCCTCATACTTGAGTTGATCCACGACCTCGGTGTCCCATGTATTCGCTATTAAGGGTGCTGTTTGTCTGGCCTCGAGGAAGGCTTTCGTCGCTGGGCCAGCGTCGATAAGTCCTGGACGAAACATGTGCCGGGTAAACACGACCGGAATGTTCGCGGACCTCGCTGTCGCTACGGCCCTTCCGTTCACTTCGATTACTTCCTGGATATTGAGCAGCGGCGCCTCCCGGGTGTAATACAAGATGCCATCCGGATGGAGAAAGCTGTTCTGCATGTCAATAACGATTAGGGCTTCTGCTCCTTCGAGGGCACTCGTCGACACGTCGCCTCCATTCTCGGTTGATAACTCGCTCGATTCGGGTTGCTGTGATCACTTAGAACGTTGGAATGACTTGAGCCGCCGTCCGACTCAGGCGTCGGCGACGGCGGTCACCAGCTTCTGCAGGGTGTCCTTGGCGTCCCCGA
>DATNLP010000345.1:0-4977 GCA_035602795.1 Acidimicrobiales bacterium
GGCTGGTGGGACGGCAACCCGGCCACGCTCAAGCCGGCACCCGAGCGCGCCCTGGCCGCCGAGCTGGCCGCGCTCGCCGGCGGCGCCGGGGCGCTGGCGGACCGGGCCCTCGAGCTGCTCGCCCTGGCCCAGCAGGCCGGCGACCGCGACGGCGAAGACGCCGAGGCCGAACAGGCCCTGCGCCTGGCCGGGCACCTGGCCGAGCACGCCTGGCTGGCCGCCCCCTCGGACGAGGGGATCCAGCAGGCCCGCCGGGAGGTCTTCGCCGCTCGGGCGGCGCGGGCCACTTCGACCATGGCCCGCGGCGTGTTCACCTGGGCGGCCGACGAGTCGGAACCGCACGCACACTGAGCCGGGAGGCCACGGCTCTCAATTCCAGTTTTTTGGCCGGGTTCGATAGTGTCGGCGCCGTGGACTCGTCGCTGACCGGCCCGCCACGTGGCACGCCCGAAAGCCCTGGTCGCCGCCGTGGCCGGAAGCTCTGGGCGGCGGCCACGGTCGCCCTCGGCGCCCTGGTGCTGACCGGCTGCCAGCTCCCCACGTTCGGCGCTTACAAAGGGGCCACCACTCAGGCCCGCGCCACCTTCAAGCTCTGGCAGGGCTTCTTCATCGCCGGCGTGATCGTGGGCGGCTTCGTCCTGCTCCTCATTTTGTGGGCCGTGTTCCGCTACCGGCGCAAGTCCGACGAAATCCCCCGCCAGACCCAGTACCACACGCTGACCGAAATCATCTACACGGTGCTGCCCATCCTCACCGTGTTCGGCCTGTTCGCCTTCACCGTGATCGTGGAGAACGAGGTCACCGCCGTCGAGCCCAGCCCCTATACGCAGATCCACGTGTTCGCCTTCCAGTGGGGCTGGGAATTCCAGTACTCCAACGGCGTCAAGGTCATCGGCCAGACGACCGACGCGCCGACCATGGTGGTGCCCACCGGCGAGACGACCCGCATCTACCTGCGCTCCTACGACGTGCTGCACGGCTTCTACGTGCCCGAGTTCAACTTCAGCCGTTACGCCAGCCCCGGCTACTGGACGTCCTTCGACCTCAACGTGATCCACAGCGGTGTCTACCGCGGGCAGTGCACCCAGCTGTGCGGCCTCTACCACTCGCTGATGTTCTTCAACGTCCGTTCCGTGTCCCCGTCCGCCTACCAGACCTGGCTGCAGACGACTGCGTCCTACCAGAAGGCCCACCCCAGTTCCATCGGCCAGCTCCCGGCGGCCGTGCACGCCAACATCAACGGCACCGCGGGCGCCGGTTACTCTGGCAGTTCGGGTAACTCCGGTAACTCCGGCAACTCCGGCTCCGGCGGCAACAGCGGCGACACAGGAGGAGGTGCTGATTACGGTGGCTGACGTCCTCGCTCCCCCCGGAGGATCACAGGAGGCGACCGGCCTCCACCTGCCGCAGGCGCCCGCCGACGGGCACGACGGGCATGGGGCCCATGAGGAGCACGGCCCCACCGGCATCCTCAAGTGGCTGACCTCGACCGACCACAAGGTCATCGGCATGAGCTACATGATCACGTCGATCGTCATCTTCTACATCGCGGGGCTCATGGCGCTGATCATGCGCGTGCAGCTGGCCTCGCCGCACTCTTCGCTGCTCAGCTTCTCGCAGTACAACGCGCTCTTCACCATGCACGGCAGCCTGATGATGTACCTCTTCGCCGGTCCCTTCGCGTTCGGCGGCCTGGCCAACTACATCGTGCCCCTGCAGATCGGCGCGCCCGACATGGCCTTCCCCCGCCTCAACGCGCTGAGCTACTGGCTCTACCTGAGCGGCTCCATCACCATGATGATGACCTTCTTCGTGGCCGGCGGCGCGGCGCAGTTCGGCTGGGTGGCCTACGCGCCGCTCTCGAGCGCCACCAGCTCGCCCGGCGCCGGGCCTGACCTCTGGATCATGGCCCTCGCTCTCACCGGGTTCTCCGCCATCTTCACCGGCGTCAACCTGTGCGGGACGATCTTCTACCTGCGCGCGCCGGGCATGACCATGTGGCGCATGCCGATCTTCACCTGGAACATGCTGGTGACCGGGATCCTCATCCTCATCGCCTTCCCCGTCCTGACGGCGGCGCTCATCATGCTGTTCGCCGACCGCCACTTCGGCACCCACATCTACACGGCGGTCGGCTGTCACCTCGTGAGCGGTGCCGTCGACCCCTCGTGCGGGTCACCGTTGCTGTGGCAGAACCTCTTCTGGTTCTTCGGACATCCCGAGGTGTACATCCTGGCCCTGCCGTTCTTCGGCATCGTGACCGAGGTCCTCCCCGTGTTCTCCCGCAAGCCGGTGTTCGGCTACAAGGGCATGGTCTTCGCCACCATGGCCATCGCCGCGCTGTCGACCGGCGTGTGGGCGCACCACATGTTCACGACTGGCGCCGTTCTGCTGCCGTTCTTCTCCTTCCTGAGCCTGCTCATCGCCGTGCCCACCGGCATCAAGTTCTTCAACTGGATAGGCACTATGTGGCACGGCCAGCTCACGTTCACCACGCCCATGCTGTGCTGTATCGGCTTCCTCTTCGCGTTCCTCATGGGCGGGGTGACCGGCATCATGCTCGCCTCCCCGCCCATCGACTTCGCCACGCACGACACCTACTTCGTCGTGGCCCACTTCCACCAGGTGTTGTTCGGGACGGCGGTCTTCGCCGGGTTCGCCGGCCTGTACTACTGGTATCCGAAGTTCTTCGGCCGCATGATGCGGGAGAGCCTGGGCAAGTGGCACTTCTGGCTGATGTTCATCGGCTTCTGGATCTGCTACATGCCCCAGTACGTGGTCGGCCTGCTCGGCATGCCCCGCCGGGTGGCCAGCTACCCGTCCAACCTGGGCTGGCAGAGCTACAACGTCGTCTCGACCGTCGGCGCGTTCATCATCGGCGTCTCGTTCGTGTTCCTGCTCATCAACTTCCTGGTGTCGTGGCGCCATCCCATCCCGGCCGGCGACAACCCGTGGGACGCCCACACGCTGGAGTGGTTCACCACTTCGCCGCCGCCACACCACAACTACACGCACCTGCCGCCCATCCGCTCCGAGCGGCCCACGTGGGACTACAACCACCCGGACCACCTCACGGTGCCCCACGGCAAGGGCCCCCACACGAACGGGCACGGCAACGGGAAGAAGGTTGAGGTCGGGGTATGAAAGTCGAAGCGGTGTTCCTCCTGTTCCTCGGGGCGTTCTTCGGGGGCATCGGGCTGTGGTACTGGTTTTGGGGCTACGAGGACGGTGGCGCCGTCATGCTGCTCGGCGCCACCCTGCTCGGCTTCCTTCCCGGCAGCTACTACTTCTTCTGGCATAGGCGCTTCCACGGCCACAAGTACTTCTTCTGGGGCCACGTCCCCGCGGCCGGTGACCGCCCCTCGGACCGCGACGACGCCGAGATGCCCGACGGCGCCGGCACCGTGGATTCGTTCCCGGGCTCGTCCATCTGGCCCTTCGTCATGGGCATGGGCGCCTTCCTGACCGTGTTGGCCCTGGTGTTCGGCGTGTGGCTGTTCTTCATCGGTGGCCCGCTGATCGTCACCGCGCTGACCGGCGTCACCGCCGAGAGCCGCCGCGGCGGCACCGTCTAAGACCTCTCCACCACCTCTCCCGCCGGCCCTCCCCGCGCCGCGCCGGGGTGGCGCGCCGCCATTTAGCCTGGTCCGGTGCCCGCATCCGGTGCAGCCCCCGCGGCGACGCAGCAGCAACCGCACGCGCTGTCGCGCGGCCTCGTCGTCCTCATTGCCGTCGCCACCGGCGCCATCGTGGCCAACCTCTATTACGCCCAGCCCGTCCTGCACCAGGTGGCGCACACGTTCCACCGCGGACCCGGGCCCACCTCGGCCGTCATCACGGCCACTCAGATTGGGTACGCGGCCGGGCTGCTGCTGATCGTCCCCCTGGGTGACCTGCACCCCCGGCGCGCGCTCGTCACCCGGCTCTTCGTCGTTGCCTGCGTCGCCCTCGTCGCCTGCGCCCTGGCCCCGAACCTGTGGCTGTTCGCCCTGGCCTCGGTGGCCGTGGGCACGGCGTCGGTGGCGGGCCAGGTCATGATCCCGTTCGCCGCCGACCTGGCCCCCGAGGAGCGGCGGGGCCGCGTGGTGGCCCGCATCATGACCGGCCTCCTCATGGGGATACTGCTGGCCCGTACGGTGTCCGGCCTGGTGGCCCAGGCGGCCGGCTGGCGCGCCATCTTCTGGTTCTCGGCCGCGCTCATGATCCTCTTCGCGCTGGTGCTGTGGCGCGCTCTGCCCGCCGAGGGCCCCCGCCCGCACCGCCGCTACGCCGAGCTCGTCGGCTCCTCGCTCCGCCTGCTGGTGACCGAACCGGTCCTGCGCCGGCGGGCCTGGCACGGCGCGTGCGCCTTCGCCTGCTTCAGCGTGCTGTGGACGACGCTCGCCTTCCTGCTCTCGGGCGGCCCCTACCACTACTCCAACGCCGTCATCGGGCTGTTCGGCCTCGTCGGCGCCGGCGGGATCGTGGCCGCCAACCTGGCCGGCAAGCTGGCCGACTCGGACCGGCACACCGCCACCACCGTGGCCGCCGGCATCCTCCTCGTCGCGTCGTTCGCCGTGCTCTGGGCCGGCCGCACCGAACTGGCCGCCCTCATCGTCGGCATCGTCGTGCTCGACATGGGCACCCAGGGCATGCAGATCACCAACCAGTCCGTGATCTACGCGCTGCGCCCCGACGCCCGCAGCAGCATCAACGGCGCCTACATGGTGTGCTACTTCCTCGGCGGCGCGGTCGGCTCCATCGCCGCCGGCACGCTCTACGCCACCCACGGCTGGGCGGGCGTGTGCCTGCTCGGGGCCGGCTTCGGCGTGGCGACGCTGGCCCTGTCCGCCTACGAGCGGCTGCGCCCCGGCCCGGGCGCCGCCGCGCCGGCACCGGCGCCGCCCGCGGACCGCGTGGTCGCCCGGGACACCTGAGCGGCGTCGGGCCGGCAGGCCGGATCCGGCGCTTAGGAGTAGAGGAGCGAGCCGGGCGTGG
>DATNLP010000378.1:0-9807 GCA_035602795.1 Acidimicrobiales bacterium
CGATACTGACTTCACTGGAAGTGCCTCCTGTGACTGGGTGCTGATGTGTTGTGGTGACTGTCAGCTTCCCAGTTCGGGGGGCACTTTCCGCGGATGCGCGGGTGTCAGTTCAGGTCGTTATTCGGTGGATCGAGGCTTAGATGTAGAACCACAAGCGATGGAGAAACTGCACGAGAAGGGCATCGTCAGGTAACGACGTGCAGTGCACCCAAGGTTGGGGCGGCACGGACCTGGACTTCGCCCTAGGCGTAGCCGCTAAGGCTCCGAACCTGCTAAGTAGTCGAGTTGGCGTTTCGAGTGACAGATGAAACGGAGTGGATGTAAGACACCATCACTCCGTCCCGTGAGACCCGACGCGATCTCGGAACGTGCGAAGTCCTCACGCCGGGCGATGCACGTCCGGCTCACGTGCAGTTGGGCAAGAGGGCCGAGGCGCTGCGGCTCGCTTTCAATCCAAAATCGACGAACCTGGGTCGGCAATGTCACGCAGGCAGAGGCGGACCGAGACCTCTCAGGGCACACTTCGCTTCGGTGAACGACTCAAAAAACCCAATGGAGCCATCGAGTTCTGTAGCGGAGAGCAGTGACCCCCGCGTGTAACGCAGAGAAGGGTTGATCGATATGACGACTACTTATGGTCAAGGGCCCGTTGCTCAACTGGCGCGACAAGTCGGGCTGGAAGTTCTGGGCCCAGCCGCCCGCATCGCCGAGAGTCAGCGGGCCGTGCCCGAAGAGGTCTGGAATGTCCTATTCGAGACTGGCCTGACCATGCCGATCGATGAGCAATACGGCGGTGGAGGGGTACCCGATTCTCTTGAGCAAATGGAGATCGCAGAAAATCTGGCTTATGGCGACCCAGGGATCGCTGTCGCCGCGCTGAGCAATGCAGCCGCTCCCCTCCTAATAGGACGCGTCGGCGATGCCAGCCAGCGCGAAGCTCTGTCGCTCCTGGCGAGAGATGTCGAAGCCAGAAGCAGTGTGGCCCTGTTTGAAGGCTACGGGAGAAGCCCGAGCGAGTACGAAACGTCATTTACTCCGATCGATAACGGCTTATGGCGGATCGTCGGCCAGAAACTCGTCGTACCTTTCGCATCCGAGGCGAATCCACTACTCGTGGTGGGCATTAGCAAATCTGATGGAACTCTCAAGGCAGCAGTTCTCGATGCACATGCAGATGGCATCGAAACTAAATTAAACACGCGTGCGTTAGCGCTGGACGCCATGCCCACGTTCACCATGCATCTTGATGCCGCTGTAGCTAGCGAGAACCTACTAGGAGGCGTTGAGGCCGATGCCGATGAGTTGGCAAGCGGAATCGCACACTACAGGCTGCTCCTCGCAGCAGTGATGGTGGGGACCGCACAACGCGCTAATGATTACGCGTCTCAGTATGCGACCGAACGGGTCGCATTCGGAAGACCCATCGCGGCATTCCAGGGCATCTCCTTCCTCCTAGCAGAAGCACAAATACGAATTGAGTCAGCCCGGCTCAGCATACGAGAAGCGGCCTTCTGGCTCAAAGGCTCTTTGGCCTTTCAACAAGAGGTCACGAGAATTGTGAACTATGCGGGGGTTGTGGCAACGCAGTCGACGCGGGATGCCGTACAGGTGTTGGGGGGACACGGATTCATTGCGGACCATCCGGTCGAACTCTGGTACCGCTCAGCGGCGGCCCTGTCCACATTCGATTTTGATCCCCTGTACTCCAATTTCGAACCCGCACTCTAAGCCAAGGGACCTATGACATGAAGAAGTCGTACTACGTGAGTGATGCTCTCCACGAATACGGTGAAACGGTGCGCGAATGGTCGGTAGCCGAAGTCAGGCCCTACGCCCGACAAGCAGACAATCTCCACGCCCCGCCAGAAAACTGGCGCGAAATCATGGATACATGTCCAGTACCGCTGGTCGACTTCTATGACAACCCGGCACTCCCGATACCTCAGTTCGAAGAAGGACCATGGGTAAGGAAGCTTGTCACGGTCGAAAATCTTCTCTATGGAGATTGTTGGCCCTGCGCCGTAGTTCCACAAGTGAGCGCCGGTTACCTGCTCCTTGACCGGATGGGGACCCAAGCCCAACGTGATCGTTGGTCGGGGATACTCCAGAGCACTGAGGCGAAGACGGCGTTGGGCTTCACCGAACCGGGTTGCGGCTCCGACACGTCAATGATCGCGACCGCCGCGTCCAGGCACGGAGACACATGGGTTCTTAACGGCACGAAAATGTTCTGCTCAGCCGGTGCGTTTGCGGACTTTGTCATCGTCTTCGCAACTATCGACAAGGCTCTTGGTGCGAAGGGCATTAGGGCTTTTTTGGTGCCGAAGGGTACGCCCGGTCTTATAGTCGCAAAGGCGAACGAGTCAAAGCTCGGATTGCGTGGTGCGATTACGTCGGAACTCGTGTTCCAGAATTGCTCTCTTCCTCTCGACCACATGTTGGGCTGGGGTATTGAAGATGAACCTCCATCGTCCAATGACAACAGGATCAAAGGCCGCGCGGGCGGCCTGAGTGTGCTGAGCAACAACCGGCCCATGGTTTCCGCGATGGCTGTCGGCATTGCACAGGCGGCGCTTGATGTTGCATCGGCACTGCTGACCGAACGCCACAGCGAGTTCAGCACGCAGCGATGGTCGGCCATCGTGGTGGAACTGGAAAGCATGAATGCGACCCTGGTTAGGGCCCGGCGGCTCAATTTCTATGCGCAATTGCTGGCCGACAAGGGAGTCAAAAACGTCACTGAGTCGTCAATGGCCAAAGCCTATGGCCCACCCACATGCGAACGCGTGGTCCGTCGATCAATGCAACTGATAGGCCCGGATGGGATAAGCACGGAGCACCTCCTAGAGAAGTGGTACCGCGACATCAAAGTCTATGACATCTTCGAAGGTACAGGCCAAATTCAGCGAACACTGGTCGCTCGCGCACTCGTAGGCGAGCTGGCTCAATAGAAGCCACAACGCTGGCAGGTCCGCCGAAGACACATACTCCGATTTGATCAATGAATCGACCCGGGTTTCATGCAGGCTCGATTGTCTGTGATGACACCTGTTCCGGTATTTTCAATCTGACGGTTGTAGTTCTCCTCGACCTCTGCCGCCGGGATCGTGCCGAACTCGCTGCGGATGCGGCGGTTGTTTAACGTCTCCGCTTCCGATCCTCGATGATGACCTTCTTGAGGGAAGTCCGCCATGGGTCGGACGAAGACA
This sequence comes from Acidimicrobiales bacterium, assembly GCA_035602795.1. Classification (GTDB taxonomy): domain Bacteria; phylum Actinomycetota; class Acidimicrobiia; order Acidimicrobiales; family RAAP-2; genus Bog-473. Next base: position 3,210 of record DATNLP010000378.1, read on the forward strand.
CCCGGTCCGCCCGCCTAGTGGAAGACCGTTCATTCAACGACGACCTGCCGGATGGAGCCAAGCGACACGGTGAAGAGATCGCCGTTCCCGTGTGAGACGCTGTCCCGACGCTCGAGGATTAGAACCACGATTCATCCAGAGTCACCAGAACACCACTCTGATTTGTCCCATCGTCAAGCGTGAGGTCGAGGACCATATTCTCAAACGGCGCGAGCCGAGCCGGCAGAGCGCCGTCAGCTACTTTGATGACCGGCGGAGGGTCATTCCAGTCCGGCCCTCCATTCGGTCTGTTCGCACGACTGCTCACGCTCAAAGAGTACGCCGCGGATGTTCGTTCAACGGCCCGCAACCGCCCGAAGGAACAAGTTTCGGAGGGTTCAAGCAGTCCGGCTTGGGACGAGAAATGGGTACAGCAGGTTTGGAGGCATACCTCGAACAGCGCGCCATTGCTCTCGACCCGAATGTAGAGCCGGAGGCGCTGTCCCACTGGGAACTAAACGATCGTCATCAGTACGCTATGACCGATCGGGTCACGTCGCCCCTATCAAGTGCGTCAAGTCCATCGTTGACTTGATCGAGGGTGAGCACGCCACTGACCAGTTCCTTGAGCAGCAAATCGCCGCTTTGATAGAGCGCAATCAATTTCGGGATATCACGCCTAATGTCGGAGGATCCGTACGTCGAACCCTGGATGACCTGAGCTGAGTGCAGAATCCCGGCGATGGGCAGTGGATACAGGACGTCGGGGCTTGGCAGCCCGACGAGTACTACCTGGCCACCTCGCCTGGTCATCGATGTTGCCGCGAGCACTGTGTCGGCGCTCCCTACCACTTCGAGCGCCACGTCGACTCCCCTCCCCGACGTCATATCCTTAACCTGGGCGACAGGGTCCGCCCCGGACGCGTCAACGAGGTCGGTAGCTCCGAACCGCTCCGCAAGAGCCAACTTGTCGGCCAGCCGGTCAACGGCAATGACTCGCTCCGCGCCGGCCAATCGCGCTCCTTGTACGACGTTGAGCCCCACGCCGCCGCAACCGACGATCGCCACGGACATTCCGGGGCTAATGGACGCCGTATTCATCGCCGCGCCCACACCAGTGAGCACGCCGCAACCAATCAGTGCAGCCAGCTGAAGCGGGAAGTCGGAGTCAATCTTTACCGCACACATGGCGGGGACCACCGTCTGCTCCGAGAAGGTTCCGCAGTAAACAGCTTGATGAATGTCTTGACCGTTTCGAGAGAATCTGGTCGTCCCGTCCAACAGCGTGCCATCTATCATGTGGACCCAACCCGTAGCGCACAGTTCGGGTTGACCCATAGTGCAGAAGTAGCACTGGCCGCACTGGGGTATCCATGAGAGCACCACGTGATCTCCCGGCTTCAGATCCGGGACTTCGGGGCCCACTTCCTCGACGACTCCTGCACCTTCGTGGCCAAGAACGATGGGTAATTCAACGGGAACCGTCCCCTCCTGCAGGGATCGATCCGAGTGACAGATCCCAGACGCCGCCAGGCGGACAAGAACTTCGCCCATCCGCGGTGGCTGAAGGGCCAGATCCAGGATTTCCAGCGGGTGGTTACGAGCGGTCAGTACGGCGGCCCTGGGCATGCGCAGACTCCTTCAGCCTCTATCGAGCGGCGGTGAAGCGGATCGGCATCGAGGTGGCGCCTCGTGCTTGCGAAGTCACGTAAGTTGGTGACCGAGCGGGATCAAGCTCCAACTCGTCAAACCGGGTCAGCAACTGCTCGAGTCCCGCTCGCAACGACACTTTGGCGACGTTGGACCCGATGCAACGGTGCGGTCCTGCACCAAATGCTAGGTGCCGACAGGCATTCCGCTCGGGGTCAAGGACATCCGGATTAGGGAACTGGTCTCCATCGCGATTTGTAGAGGCGAAATGCAGCAGTACTCGATCTCCCTCCGCGATATGGCGCCCACCGATAACGACGTCCTTCGTAGCCACCCTGCCGAGGGTTCCCGGACTGTAGAGCCGAAGGAACTCTTCGATCGCCATCGAGTGCAAGTCAGGATTCTTCTGAAGCCGTCTCCGCAGGGCTGGTTCCTCTGCAAGGTGTCGACACATTTCATTCAGAACGGAAGTGGTTGTGTCCAACCCTCCCAGCAACAGGACGATGAGGCTGCCGATACGTAGCTCTGCACTCAATGGCGCCCCATCGAGTGTGTTGTTGACCAGGGCATCGATCAGGTCGTTCTTGCGCTCCGACGACGCGGCTCGCTGCTCGAGTACCGCCGCCATATAGCCAGCGATGTTCCTGAAGCCAGTTTGTGCGTGCTCGGAATCGCTCGCCTGCTCGAAGATTGCAGCCTCCGCCCACTCTTGGAGTTGGGGAAGATCCTCCTTCGGCAGTTCGAGAAAGTGTCCCAGCAGGACGAGACCGGGCAGGGGTCGGGCAAACACGGCGTGGAAATCGCACTGACCAGCGTCGATAAACCGATCTACTAATTCGGCTGCCTGGAGGCGTGCCGCTGATTCGATCCCGGCTACACAGGGCGCGGTAAAAAACGGGTTGAGAATCTTGCGAAGTTCACTGTGCTGCGGGGGATCGAGTTCGATGGGGCCTAACGGCGGTTGATTCTCGACTTCGGCGAGGCCAACCCCTTGGGCAGAAGTGAACGTCTGCCAGTCGCGCGCCGCGCTTGAAACGTCATCGTACCTAGTCAGAACCCAGAAACCGCCCATGCTCTCCGAGCGCGCAACCGGACATGTGGCCCGCAGCTTGGCCAGCACGTCGTAGTAGCGCTCGTTGTAGGAGTCGCTAGTGAAGTCGAAATCAATGGTTTCAGTCATGACGCCCCCTTTTGCCGTGTGCATAGAGCGTAGGTTGGAATAAAGTTTGAAACAAGTGGGGACTCACTCACATGGACGGCAGTCGGAGGAGCAAATGGAGGCAAATGGACAGTGGCCGTCCGTAGCGGCCGCACTCTGGGATCGGGCACAGCGGCAGGGGGATGATCCGTTCGTCCGATGTGGGGAAGGCCCATGGTTGACCTATCGTCCGGCGATAAGTCAAGCGACCTGGTCGCCGCCGGCCTCGCCAAGCTTGGGGTGGGGCACGGAGACAGGGTAGCGATCATCTAGACCAATCGACCCGAAACCGTCGACCTCATCTTCGCATGCGCAAGACTTGGCGCAATCGAAGTGGCGCTCAGCGCGTGGCTGAAGGGAGAGTTTCTTCGATACCAACTCGAAGGACTCCGGCGCCGAGGTGGTCGTGACTGACGCCGATGGTCTCGCTTCACTCGAGGCTCTGAGGACCGTTCGGACGATCGTCGCGCTGGACAGTCCTATCCAATCAAGCACGTGGCCAATCGTGCCGTTCAACGATCTGGCGCTCGTCGACGATTCACCGCCCGAGGTCACGTCGACGCAAACGGAGCTCATGGCGATCCTTTATACGTCGGGAACGACTGGATCGCCGAAGGGCTGCATGCTCAGCCATCGCTACTTAATGACCATCGGTCTGGCCTACAAGGAACGGTGGCTGCTCGGCGCCGATGATCGGATCTTCAGCGCGTTGCCGCTCTTTCATGCTGGCGGACAGCTCATCTGCTTGATGTCCGCCCTTGTGTCCGGCGTGTCAGTTGCCTTCGAGTGATACTTTTTCAGCTAGCCGGTACATTTCACGCGCGATTGAAGACCGAGCTACGGTCCTGATCGGGAGCGGTTCCGTGGCGATGGCGATTATCGCTCAACCCGCGAACCCCATTAAACAGTGCAATCGCATTCGCATCGCCCACTACGCATCGGTTCCTACAGATAAGCGTCGCGAATTCGAAGAACGATTCGACACCTGCCTCGTCAGCAAGGGATACGGGCAAACAGAATGCGCGCCTGTCTCTGTTGGAACCCCCGGGAAACCCCGCGTCGACGGTGGGGCACGTCCACTGTCATTCCTGCAGGTACGCATCGCCAACAGCCGGGGCGACGAACTGCCAACCGGTCAGGTCGGAGAGATACTGGTCCGAGCGAAGCAGCCTGGCGGTATCTATTCCGGCTACTGGAATGGGTCGATCTCCCACCCTTGAGATGGGCTGGCATCACACCGGAGATAACGGGATCATCGACGAAGAGGGCAACCTGCGATTTGTCGATCAACTGAAGGATTCGCTTCGGCGACGTGGTGAAAACATCTCATCGATCGAGCTGGAATCAGCGCTCCTGCAAATACATGGCATACGCCAGGCGGCTGCCACGGCAATACCTAGTTCATTGGGAGAAGATGACATCAAGGTCACACTTGTACATGACGGTCCCCCGCCCGAGCCTGCCGACGCGCACCCATCCCTCCAACGTAGAGAGCAATCCATGGCTTAGCCTGATCCCTGCACGATTGCAGGTCGTCTCCGAGCGCGACCCTGATCGGTGCGGCCTCGAACCCTTGCCTGGCAACGATCGCGTCAGCCACTTCCCCGATCGCACCTGCCCATCGAGTCGGATTAAAGAAGATGGGCAACAGGCCATCAGCGATCTCCGTCGTCATCTTCAGATTCTTTGGCCGATGGCCGCCAGATAGATAGGAACCTCCGGTCTGGGTGCCATAACCGACTTGAGTGGCTTGCCCAGATCGAACGTTCCTGGTCCCGTGTAGGGGATGTCATAGTGTTCACCGTAATGTTCAAGGGGAGCCTCGCGTCGGAGGATCTATACGTCGAGGCGCCTTGTATGCGGCAAGGAGGCTTCTGACATAGCCAACCAACTCCCCCTCTTTAGAAGCGTTCTCGCCGCGGAGTGCGACGACGGCAGTCACCATCTGGCCGAGACGCTCATCCGACACACCTAAGCCAAGCGCGTCTTCGACGTCAGGATGGGTTTTTAGGGCTTCCTCGGCCTCTTCTGGAAACACTTTCTCTCCTGCCGTGTTAATGCGGCTCTACGCGTTGGAGTAGGGAGCGCGGGTTCTGATCCGGGGCGGAGAGGGACGCCTGGGCCAGGTCACACTGCCGGCGTGAAGTAGGACCCGCAGGCGATAGTGCTTGAAGCTGGTGAAGCCATGGCCGGCTCGCTTGATCCTCTTCACGCACAGGTTCATGCCCTCGGTGGGACCGTTGGAGGCCGGTGCGTGATGATTCAAGATCTCAGACTGCCAGCGCTCGAGCGTGTCGCCAAGCGAGCGGATCTCGGCGACCTCGTCGCTCTTGCAGCCGACGATGGCCTTGTTCAGCAGCGTTCGGGCCTCACCGACCTTCTCAGTCAAGTAGACGTCGCGCACCGATTCCTTGGCCAGCCAGGCCCCGAGCAGTTCGTCGTGCAGATCGCCACGGCGCAGCCCGAGCAACATGCGCTCGTGGCCGCGCTCGTCGAGACGCTCGGAGCCGGCGAGGAGGAGCTTGCGGATCCGATAGAGCGGGTCGGCCTTGCGCCCCCGGTGCCCGAGGGTCTCGCTCTGGACCCGGCGGCGCACCTTGTCGACAACTCGGTTGGCGGCGCGTACGACATGGAACGGATCCGCCACGCGCACGGTGTGCTCGAGGTGTCCGGCGATGCCGCGCCGATAGCTCTCGGCGAGGTCGGTCGCCACCACCTCGATCGTCTCGAGCCACAGCGGGTCTTGCTCGGCGCACCATCGGCGCAGGTCAGCGGGGCTGTTGCCCTCGATCATGTCGATGACCTTGGGGTCGTCGAGATCGACCATGCCCGTCGCGTAGAGCGTGGCGTGCTCCCTCGTCGCCGAAAGGAACGACGTCTCGTCGATGCCGAGCGCCCGGACGTGTCCCACCCGAGCCCGATCGTCGACGAGCGGGGTGCCGTGGAGCTCGACGGCGTCCATGACAGTCCACCAGCACACCCCGAGCTCGCGAGCCACGACGGCGTCGGGAAGGGCCAGCGCACCCACCTGGCGCGTGGCTTCGGCGCCGGCACGCACGGTGAGCACGGAGCGAGACGGGACGTGGGACGAGCCCTCGGTCCAGGTCTTCTGTTCGCAGTCCGAATCGGCACAGCACCAGCGGCGCTTGAGCCAGACGAGCCGGGCCGGACGCCCGAAGCATGGCAGGTCCCGGATGTCGACGCGCTTGCGCTCCTTGGCCAGCGCCCGCACCCCACAGCTGGGGCAACCGACGACATCGGCCGTCGTTTCGACCGTGATGCACACCTCGTCGAGTTCTCGCTCACGTCGAGCACCCGGAAGCCGTCGAGTCCAACCAGTGCCTCGGCCAGGCCAGTAGGGTCGTCCATCGTCAGAGGTCTCCTTCGTTGCCGTCTTCGAACAACAGCAACGATTGCGGGGCCTCTGGCCGCGTTCGCGGATACCCCGCCAGGGGCTACTCCCTACTCAGACGCGAAGAGCCGTTAATGCATTGATTGCCACGGCCGAGCAGGGTGATAGAGCCGTCTGCTTCCAGAACGCCCCAGTCTCCGGGAATCGAATAGCGCACTCCCCCGACCTACGGAACGGCGCCGCCGATTTCACAGGATCTTTGGAGTACCCTGAGATTCCCCAGATTTAGTGGACACCCGACAGGCTGGCCTTCGGTCGGCTGGAAGGATGTCCGACATGGGAACTACGAGGCGGAAGTTCACGCTGGAGTTCAAGACCGAGGCGGCCCACCGCGTGATCGATACGGGCAGGACGGTGGC
>DATNLP010000391.1:0-6797 GCA_035602795.1 Acidimicrobiales bacterium
CCGACCGCCGTCGCCATCACGACGTTGAGCGTGGGCAAGCCGGGCGGCAAGGTCGACCTCAACTTCTTCGCGCCCAACATCGCCGTGGTCTTTCTCTTCATCGGCAGCGGGCTGGGCATGCGGTCGCTGCTGATGGAGCGCTCGGCCGGCACGCTGTCGCGCCTGACGGCGGCGCCGCTGCGGGCGTCGCAGATCGTGTTCGGCAAGCTGCTGGCCGTCTTCGTGACGGGCCTGGCCACCATCTTCGTCATCTGGGCCGTGACCACGTTCGCCTTCGGGGCTGACTGGGGCGACCCGCTCGGGGTCCTGCTCATGGCCGTCGGCGCCACCATGGCCATGTGCGGCCTCGGTGTCTTTCTGACGTCGCTGGCCAAGACCGAGCAGCAGGCGTTCGGTATCACCCTGCTGATCGGCCTGTTCCTGGCCCTGCTCGGCGGCAACTTGTTGCCGTCGGGCTCGCTTCTCGACTTCTTCCAGGTGCTGGCCCTCGGGACGCCGAACGGGTGGGCGCTGGTCGGTTTCGGCCGCCTCGACCAGCTGGGCGAACCGGCCAGCAGCATCGTGGGGCCCTTCATCGTGCTCCTGGTCATCGCCGTGGTGACGGGCGGCCTGGCCATGATCCGGGTGCGCAGAATGGTCGAGCCGTGATCGCCGTCATCCGGGTCAACCTGAGGCGGGCCATGGGGGACCGGCGGCTGCTCATCATCGGCACACTGGTGCCGGTGGTCATCATCCTCATCACCGGCCTGCTCGAGGGCAGTCCCCGTGAGCCCATCGGGTTGCTGCACCCCTCGGCGCGTCTGCTGCATCTGGCCCAGACCACCGACGGGGTCAAGGTGCGCGTGGAGGCCAACCGGACCGACCTGACCGACGACATCCTGCGGGGCCGGGTGGTGGCCGGGATCATCGAGCTGCCGTCGTCGGGCACCTCGGTGCGGGCGGACTTCGTGATCGAGTCGGCCACGACCGACGCCGTGCAGGCCCGCACCGACGTGGTCGCCCTCATGGACCTGATGGCGGCCGAGGGCACGAACACCAAGTTCACCAACGCCACCTTGCGGGCCACTCAGACCGAGGCGCCACTCAGCCCGTTCGCCTACGTCGCTCCGGCCAACCTGGTGCTGTTCATGGGGATCGCCGTGCTGGTCCTTTCGGCCGGCATGGTCGAGACACGCCGGCTCGGTGTGATCCAGCGCCTGTCGGCTGCGCCCGTACGCAAGCGCTCCATCGTGTTCGGCCAAATGGCCAGCATGATGGTCACGGCGGTGGCCATGGCGGTCGGGCTGCTCTTCGTCGGAGTCATCCTCTTCGACGTGCACTGGGGCAACCCGTTGAGCGTCGCGCTCGTCGTGCTACTGCTCGGCATCAGCATTGCCGCGCTGGCGGTGATCATCGGAACGTGGTCCCGCTCGCAGGAGCAGGCCATCGCCACCGCGGTCATCGTCGCCATCATCGCCGGCATGCTCGGCGGCTGCGTCTACCAGCTGGACACCGTGGGCACGTCGGTGCGCGAGGCGGGCCACATCGTGCCGCAGGCCTGGGCCATGGACGCCTTCATCAAGCTGATCTACGACCACGCCACCTTCACCGACACGCTGCCCGAAATCGGGGCGCTGGCCGCGTTCGCCGCGGTGCTCAGCGCGCTGGCCGTCTGGTACTACTCGCGCAAGGTGTTCTCGACGACCTGAGCGTTCAGCGCAGGTACTTGCCGACCGCTTCGAGGTGGCGCTGCATCCGTCGCCGGGCGGTCTCCCCGTCCCGGTCGATGATGGCCTGGGCGATGGCGGCGTGCGCCTTCGAGACTGCGCCGGCGGCCGCGACGCGGTCGGCGTCGGAGACGTTCTCGACCTGATGGATGCGCATGAGGCGAACGAGGATGAGCGTCACCAGCTCGAGGGCACGGTTGGCGCCCAGCGATGCGATGACGCCGTGCAGGTCGTGTCCCCCGTCGGCGAACTCGCTCACCGACAGCACGCGCTCACGTTCCAACGCGGTGCGCAGTTCTCCCTCACCGTCTGCGTCCAGGCGGGTCGTGGTCAGGTCGACTAGCGCCAGCTCCACCCTGATGCGCAGCTCGACCAGGTCGGCCTGGGAAATGTCGTGGCGAGTCAAGTAGACGGCGACGACGTCGCTCACCCCGCGCGCATTCGGAGCCGTGACGAAGAGACCGCCTCCTGGCCCGCGACGCATAGTGGCGATCTGATGGTGTTCCAGCAGCCGGAGCGCCTCGCGGAATACGGCCCGGCTGGCGCCGTAGCGTTCGATCAGCGCGGCCTGTGAACCGAGGAACGAGCCCGGGGGCAGGTCGTCGGCCACGACGTCCTGCAAAATGGCCCGGGCGACGTCCTCGGCCCGCTTGTTGGAGACGCCACCACCGAGGGCGACGCTGCGCGACAGGAACTGCCGCGACAGCCGGCGGTGTTGCAGGAAGGCGGATTCGGCTTCGAGATGACGGCGCATGCGGCGGCTGGCCCGTCCGGCGTCCCCCTCGAGGACGGCCTCGGTGATGCCGGTGTGGGCCTGGTGCGACTCGCTCAGCGTCGCGTCGCTGAGCGAGGTCCCACCGCCCCGGAAATAGAGGAAGGCCACCCGGTTGAAGATGTCGACGAAGAGCTCGAGGGCGGGGTTGCGCGTGATCGCGGCCAGGCGGGCGTGCAGGGCGCGATGGTCGCTGACATCACCGGCGGCCTCGTCCGCCATGAGCTCACGGAGCCCGGCTGCGTCGTGTTCGGTCAGCCGCTTGGTGGCCAGCTCGGCCGCGATCTCCTCCAGGACGATGCGGGCTTCGAAGACCTCTTCCAGACGGGTGTTGGCCCGGTGCAGGTAGAGGACCGCGGCGTCGATGATGGCGTCGACGGTTGGCTCGGTCACCACCAAACCACCCCCTGGGCCGCGGCGCATGAAGGCGATCTGCTGGTTCTCGACGAGTCGTACGGCCTCACGGAAGACGGCACGGCTGACGCCGTAACGCTCGATCAACTCGGCCTGCGAACCGAGTACCTCGCCGACCGGCCAGCCCCGGTCCATGACGTCGGTCAGGATCCGGCGGGCCACCCCGGCCGCCAACTTCTCCGTCGATTCGTTCGGGGCGCCCAGGGGCGCCGCCCCGGTCGCAGAGGAGTCGGCCATCGGTCAATAGATTATACTCAATTACGTGCGAGCGATCCGGAGAGCGAGGCACTCGGCCCGAGGGGGAGGGGGGCGGGGTTGACCGGGTCGGCAGCAGCAGGGGTGCGGGCGCGGACGGACCTGGCCGACCCGGTCATGTTCGAGGACCCCTACCCGGTCTACGCCGAGCTGCGGCGCAACGCGCCGGTGGCATCGGCCTACTCGAAGCAGATGCTGGATGGCGCCGGCTACATCCTGGTGCGCCATGAGCACGTGTTGCTCCTGCACAACGACGCACGCTTCTCGAGCGAACCGTCGCTCGGCGGTTCGTCTTCCTTCCTGGTGCGACACTTGCCCCGGACGTTCCGTCTCCTGATGGACAGCATGGTGTTCAAGGACGATCCCGACCACACCCGCTTGCGCCGCCTGGTCAATAAGGCGTTCACGCCGCGCCGGGTGCAGGAGTTGACGGAAGACATCGAGCGCATCGTGGGTGACCTGCTCGACCGGGTGGAACAGCGCGCGGGCGAAACGGTCGACCTGGTGGCAGAGGTGGCGGTGCCGCTCCCGCTCGCAATCATCTCGATCATGCTCGGAGTGCGCGACCAGGACCGCGACGAGTTCCACGTGCTGATGGAGCGCTTCGTAGACCGCATGGGCAGTGGCTCTCCGGCTGACGCGCTGAAGGGCATCCCGACGGCGCGCAAGCTCTACGCCGTCCTGCAGCGGTTGGCCGACCAGCGCCGGGCCGCGCCCGACGACGGTCTGATCTCGGCCCTGCTCGAGGCGAGTGAGGAGGGCGATTCGTTCAGCGACGAGGAGGTCATGGGAATGATCTTCCTCCTCATGCTGGCCGGGCACGACACCACGGCCAACCTCATGGGCAGCGCCTCGTTGGCGTTGATGGAGCACCCCGATCAGGCCGAGCGCTGGCGGGATGACGCCGGTCTGACGACGAGCGCGGTGGAGGAACTGCTCCGCTTCACCACGCCGGTCCCCTGCGGGGCGGCCCGGACGCTGCTGGCCGACGTGGACGTGGGCGGCACGACACTGCGCCAAGGGAGCAAGGTGCTGGGCATGATCATCTCGGCCAACCGCGACGAAGCGGTATTCGAGCGCCCGGCCGAACTCGACTTGGGACGCGACCCGAACAAACACTTGTCTTTCGCCTTCGGGAAGCACTTCTGCCTAGGCAACCAGCTGGCCCGGCTCGAGGGGCAGATCGCGATCGGGGAACTGGTGCGGCGCTTCCCGGACCTGCGCCTGGCCGTGCCGCGGGAGCAGCTGCAGTACAAGCCGACGCAATCGCTGCGCGGGTTCCGCAGCCTGCCGGTCAAAGTGCGCTAGCTGACACTCCACCGGCCCGCCGCCGGTTCTCCTCCCACTGCGCGCGGCTGAAGTAGCTCTGATCCTCGCCCCACCCCTCCGCGCCACCGTCCCAGTGCCAATGCACGAGGGTGTCGCCGCCGTGCCCGCGCCAGTGCCGGCTGAGCGCGTCCCCGCGTACCGACAGCCGGCGGTCGAACTCGTCCACCGCCTCGATCTCGAACGTCAGCGGCCATCCCGTTGCGGCGTCGAAGCTCACCCGGCGCTCGCCGGCCAAAATGTGCCCGTACTGGTCGTCACGCAGGAGGAAGCCGCACGTCACGGGCTCCACTTCGGGGCCCGGGACGGCGTAGGTCAACCAGGCCTCGCCCGGGCCGGCGGCGCAGAAGGAGTAGCCGACGCCTCCGAAGGTGCCCGCCTGCGACGGAGCTGCCGCGCCCGCCCGACGCTTGGGGCGGCCCTGCGGCCGCGGTCCCCAGGAGCGGTCGCGCACCGAGTAGCAGTCGATCGGGACCTCCTCGCCGCGCAGCACCATGGTCCCGGTCACGTGGCCGGCCTGGTCGAAGTGGGCACCCTTGAAGAAAGGCACCACACCGGTCGGATGCGCGTTGGGCGCCATGATGGCCTCGAACTCCAGGTCGAGCTCCAGGCCCCCGGCATCGGCGTACGACACGGCATAGCGGCGCAGGGGCTCGAGCATGCGCACATGGACACCGTTGGGCCACTCGAAGTCGCGCTGGTCGCGCTCGGGCCGGGGCGGCAGCTGCAGCCCCGAGTAGTCGGCCCGGTAGGCCAGCTCCCACGGGTAGGCGCTTGAACCGTCCCACACCCAGGCGCCCCCGTTGCAGAGGTTGGCGTTCGGCCGGGCTTGGCAGTAGGTCCAGCCACCCAGCGCGCGCTCCGGCACGTTCCAGGAGAACCAGCAGGTCTCGGTCTCCCACCAGCGGTCCGTCATCTCCTCGTCGTGGAAGTCGTCGTCCTCGGCGACGAAGGTCCGATATGTCCGCTCGGCCCGCAACCGGTCGAGGTCCGCTCCGTTGAACTCGCTCACCGTCGGCTCCCTATCGCAGCTCGGGCCAGTGCCGGTCGGCCAGGACGCCCATGCCCGGCCGGGCCAGCTCGGTTTCTCGCGCCACCCGGCGACCCAGGGTGCCCAGGTAGTCCGCCTCGCTCACCGTGCCCTCGGCGACCGCCGCCGCGACGGCGGCCCGGCCGTCGGCCACTGACGTCTGGCTCACCCCGAGCAGCCCGCTCAGGTCATCGAGCTCGCAGCGGTCGTAGTAGTCGCCGTACACGTCGACCTGGGCCAGGTACTTGATGATCCGCGCCAGCCCCTTGCCGCGAGCCGCCGCCAGCGGGTCGCTCGTGCGGGGCACGATCACGTCGCGCAGCTGGGCCAGCACGGCGTCGTACATCCAGTCGTGGTCCCGCCGCGCCCGACCCTGCTTCTTCTCGGACGGCTGCAGGTCGAGGCCGATGGCGGCCGCCAGCGCCTCCAACCAGAGGCGACGGTGCAGCATCCCGTAGATGAAGCCGTTCCCGACATCGCCGCCACCGCCCCCATCGGACCCGTCCTCGCCGGCACGGTCCGGCCGGTGGCCCATCACCTGAAGCTTCGTCTCGGCCATCACCTGGTAGTAGTGCACCCGGCCCTCGTCGACCTTGTTGCCCGTCAGAGACTCGTACTCGCGCAGCCGCCGCGCGAAGTCGGTGAACGGCTCCTGCGTCGCCCGCAGCGACAGCCAGGCGATGTCGTCCATCGGGTCGCCCAGGTGGGCCAGCTCCCAGTCCACCACCACCGTCACCCGGCCGCCGGCGTACATGAAGTTGCCCGGGCCGGTGTCGCCCTGCACCAGGACCGGCGGCCCGTCGTAGTCGGGCACGTGCCGGCGCAGCCACGACAGCGAGAAGGCCAGCGCCGGGTCGACCGCGCCACCCCGCTCGACCAGCACCCGGTCCCATTCGTCGAGCTCCGCCGCTACTGCGTCCGCCACCGTGCGCACCGGCGGGAACAGCGGCAGGTCCAGCGACAGGGCGTCCAGCGCGTGCAACGCCGCCAGCTTCGTCATGAAGTCGTGTGCCGTCGCCTCGCGCTCGTCGGCGTCGGTGATCCGCGAGAACCAGGTCTCGCCCTCCGCCCGTTCCGAAAGCATCGCCTGGTGCTCCGGGTGCACGCCGAGCACGCGGGGCACCGGCACCTCCGTGTCCTGCAGGGCGAGATACACGCTCGCCTCCCGGTGCAGCGTCCACGGGTCCTTGGTCCGGGCCGGGTCGGAGCGGTCGTAACGCAGGAAGCATGCCGCCACCGACCCGTCGGGGCGCTCCAGGTCGACGAACCACGCCTCCTTGCGCGCCCCGCCCGG
>DATNLP010000403.1:0-4274 GCA_035602795.1 Acidimicrobiales bacterium
AAAGAGCACCACGGCGGGCGCCACAAGATGGGCTACGCCTACATCCACTCGGCCATAGACGCCTATAGCCGCCTGGCCTATTCGGAGATCCATGACGACGAGACGGCGGTCACCGCAGTCGGGTTCTGGCGCCGGGCCCGGGCCTTCTTCGCCTCGTACGGGATCATCGTGGAGCGGGTCATGACCGACAACGGGCCCTGCTACGTGTCCAAGGCCTTCGGGGCCGAACTGGTCCAGGCGGCTATCGCCCACACCCGGATCAAGCCCTACTGCCCGAGGACCAACGGCAAGGTGGAGCGCTACAACCGCACTCTGCTCAACGAATGGGCCTACGCCCGCGCCTTCCGCTCAGAAGCAGCACGAGCCCGCACACTCGACAAATGGCTGCACATGTACAACCATCACCGCTACCACACCGCCATCGGGGGCCCGCCCGTCAGCCGTGTCAACAACCTGGCTGGGCAGAACACCTAGCGTGTCGCCCATGCCCCCCAGCAGCGCGACGCCTCGCCCCGCGGTGCCATGAGCGGCGTCGAGCCGCTCGATCGCCTCAACCTCTCCGCCGTCGCGCGGCTGTGCGACCGGGCCGTGGCCGACCCGCCGAGCGTCGACGAGCTCGAGGGCGCGCTGTGCGCACCCGACCAACCCACCACCGCCTTCGGCGACCCGGCCACGGGTCTCGTGGCCCTGGTCGGTTGCGACGACGGCGCGCACGTCCGGCTCCTGGCCGTCGACCCGGCGGCGCGGCGGCGCGGCCTGGGCCATGCCCTGATGCAATCGGCCGAGGACTGGGCCAGGGCGCAGGGCCACCCGCGCCTCATCACGGGCGCCGATCCGCCTTACTTCCTGTGGCCCGGCCTGCCCAGCACCGAGACGGGACTGCTCTGCCTCTTCGAGCGCCGGCACTATTACCGCGCCGAGACGAACTTCAACATGGACGTCGACCTGCACCGGATCCCCGACGACCCGGGGGGCCACCAGCTGGCCGGGCCGGCCGAGCGCGACGAGCTCGACGAGTGGATGGCGGCGCACTGGTCCAACTGGCGGCCCGAGGTGTTGCGCGCCCTGGACAAGGGCAACCTGGTTATCGCCCGGGAACACGGGGACACGGGGACCCTCACGGCCTTCTGCGCCTTCGAGGTGAACCGGCGAGGGCTGCTCGGGCCCGTGGCCGTGCGGCCCGATCTCATGGGACGGGGTCGGGGCATGGGCGTGCTCGTCGGTGCGCTGCACGAGCTGCGCCGGCGCGGCACCGACCGCGTCTCGGTCGTCTGGATCGGTCCGGTCCCGCCCTATGCCGCCGTGGGCGGGAAGGTGAGCGACGTCTACTTCGTCTACCGCAAAGAACTGGCGTGAACCTGCTGCCGGTCCCCCGGACCCTCGAGCTCACCGACCGGGTCGTGCCCGAGCAGTCAGCGGTGACCCGCATCGACGGGTCGCTGCCGGCGCAGGGCTACGAGCTGCGCATCGGGCCCGAAGGCGTCGAGTTGGTGGCGGCCGACGACGCCGGGGCGTTCTACGGGCGGGCCACCCTGGCTCAGCTGGCCCGGATCTACGACGGGTCGCTGCCGGTGGGCCGCATCGCCGACCATCCGGACCTGGCGGTGCGGGGCGTCATGCTGGACATCTCCCGGGACAAGGTCCCGACCACGGCCAGCCTGGAGCGGCTCATCGATCTGCTGGCCTCGCTCAAGGTCAACCAGGTCCAGCTCTACTCGGAGCACACCTTCGCCTACCGCAACCACCCGACGGTCCACGCCGGGGCGAGCCCGCTCGACGCGGAGGAGATCGGCCGGCTCGACGCCTTCTGCCGCGCCCGCCACGTCGAGCTCGTGCCGAACCAGAACTGCCTGGGGCACATGAACCGCTGGCTGGCCCACGAGCCCTACCGTCACCTGGCCATCAGGCCCGACGGCTTCGTCGATCCCTACGGCATCACCCGGCCGCCCATGACGATTGAGCCGACCAACCCGGGATCGCTGGCGCTGGTGCGTGAGCTGCTGGCCGAGCTCCTCCCGCTCTTCACGAGCCGCCGGGTCCACGTCGGGTTGGACGAGGCCTGGGAGCTGCCGGCCGAGCGCATGGACGACTTCTTGGCCTGGGTGGCCACCCTGCGCGCGCTGCCCGAGCTCGAGGGCCGCGAGATGCTCATGTGGGGCGACATGCTGGCCGGCCGGGCCGACCTCCTGGGCCGCCTGCCCGGCGGCGTCACCGTCTGCGAGTGGGGCTACGACGACTGGCACCCCTTCGACGAGCGCTGCGCCGTCCTGGCCGAGTCGGGCGTGCCGTTCTGGGTGGCGCCCGGGACGTCGGCCTGGCTCACCATCCTGGGCCGGGTCGCCAACGCGCGGGCGACGTGCCGGAAGGCGGCCGAGGCGGCGTTGGCCCACGGAGCGACCGGCTACCTCAACACGGACTGGGGTGACCAGGGCCACCTGCAGCAGCCGATCATCAGCGAGCCGGGGCTGGCCTACGGCGCCGCCGTGTCCTGGTGCCTCGAGGCCAACGCCGACCTCGACCTCGGCCCCGCCCTGAGCGCGCACGTCTTCCGCGACGCCACCGGGGGGCTGGCCGAGGCGGTGCTGGCCCTGGGCGACGCCCACCGGCTGGTCACGCCACAGTTCCCGAACATGTCGACCCTGGTCATGAATCTCTACTACCCCCAGCTCCCGGTCGGACGCGGCCTGACCGAGGGCATCACGGTCGAGGAGCTAACGGCGGTGGAGGCGTGCTTCGACGCCGCCCAGACGTCCCTGGGACGGGCCCGGCCCGAGCGCACGGACACGCCGGACCTGGTCGTCCAGGTCGCTTTCAGCATCGACCTGGTGGCCTTGCTCGTCCGCGACGCCCGGGCCCGCCTCGGGACCGACGGGCGCCTGGCTTCGGTGCCCTCCGACGAACGGGCACGGCTGGGCGACGTGCTCGACGCCCTCATCGAGCGCTACCGCGGACTCTGGCTGGCGCACAACCGGCCCGGCGGCCTCGACGACAGCGTGGCGTGGCTGCAGAACGTGCGCAACGCCTACCGGTCGGGCCAGGCCGACCCGACCTGGGGTGGCTTGCCCGCGCCGCCGACGGCGTAGCGAACGGGCGGACGGGGCGCGCCCGTGCGCGTGGAGGTCCCCGCCTGATCCGACTCACGCGGCCTGGTCGTCGCCTTCCTCGTCGCGCTCGTCTTCCTCGTCGTCGGCCTCGTAGCAGTCCCACGAGCAGTACTCCGCGATGCGAGGCGAAACCGGGTGGAACCGGCAGCGTCGGCACAGCTGGGTCGTCATCGTGATCCTCGCTTTCGATCTCGGAAAACTGGTACTGCGTTCGTTGCGGCCTGTCGTCGGTCCAGCGTCACACCCCCTCCCGGGCCCCACCTGGGGCTCAGCCCGCCGCCGACTGAGCCCTCACCTCCCCGCCACCCCGCGAGTCACGGTCGTGCACGTCGCCACAAAGCAAAAGGAGCCGCTCCCCGATGGGAGCGGCTCCTCAACGTCAGGAATGGAAAGAATCCACCCCTATGGCGTCGAAGCCACCCCACTTCCGGCCGGCTTGGGCAGGCCGCCGGTCCGTACCTCGCACATGGCCGCGCGCGACCCGCTCGAGATCGTGCCCACCGGTTGACACCCGATGGAACGGTCGCTCGTCACGGATCCGTGCGTCATGATCCGCCAAGTATACGAGACGTCCTACGGCCCGATTGAACGTTCGCCCTCCCGCCGCGAGAGTTCATCCGCCCGACACACGCGGCGTGCTCCGGGCGCGAGCGACGCCGGGCGGATACGTTGCCCTCATGGCACTCGCCCTCGGGATCGTGACTCCGGGGCTGCACATGAACCCGCGCTTCGACCCACCCGAATGGGAGACGACGGCAACCGTCGACGACGTGGTCTCGATTGTGCAGCGGGCCGAGGAGCTCGGCTACGACTGGGTGTCGTGCTCCGAGCACATCGCCATTCCGGCGGCGGCGTCCACCGTGCGGGGCGGCCGCTACTTCGACCCGTTCTCCACGCTCGGCTACTTCGCCGCCGTGACCTCGCGGGTCGGGTTGCTCACGCACATGGTCGTGCTGCCCTACCACCACCCGCTCGAGCTCCTGAAGCGGCTCGGCACGCTCGACGTGCTGAGCGGCGGGCGGGTCATCGCCGGCGTGGGGGTCGGCTCGCTCCAGCCGGAGTTCGAGGTGCTGGGCCACGCCTTCGAGGGACGTGGCGAGCGGGCGGACGACGCCATCCGGGCCCTGCGCGCCTCGTGGGGCCAGCGCGTCCCCTCCTACGACGGCACCC
>DATNLP010000404.1:0-11700 GCA_035602795.1 Acidimicrobiales bacterium
TCGGGCGGCAGTGGCCCGTCGAGGCGGCGGTGCGCGTCGGCTCGGGCAGCTGGTTGGGGGCCAACGCGGTCATCCTCCCCGGGGCACAGATCGGCGAGCACGTCGTGGTGGCGGCCGGCGCGGTGGTCCGCGGCCAGGTGCCCGACCGCTGCGTGGTCGCCGGCGTACCGGCCCGCGTCGTGCGTCGCTGGGTCGAAGGCAACGGGTGGGTGGACGAGAAGGACCTCGCGCTGCCGTGACGGCGGGGATGCCGTCGCCCTACCTGGTGACGGTGAGCGGGCAGGACGGGCCTGGCATCGCCGAGCGGCTGTTCGCCGCGCTGGCGGCGCGGGGCGTCGAGGTGCGCGACGTGGAACAGGTCCGGGTGCACGGACGCCTCTTGCTCGGCTTGGAGGCGGCGTTACGTCCCGACGACGTCGACGCGCTGCGGGACGCGGTCGCGCAGCGGCTGGCCGCGGCGGGGGTCAGGGTGTCGATCGATCCGCTGGTGGAAGCCGAGGGCGAGGAGGAGACAGAACGCCATCTGGTGACGGTGCTGGCGCCCGCAGTCGACGCCGCCACGCTGCAGGGTGTGACGGGCCAGGTGGCGTCGTGCGGGGGCAACATCGAGCGCATCGTCCGCTTGGCGGCCTACCCGGTCCACAGCTACGAACTCACGGTGGCCGGCGCCGACCTCGACCGGCTGCGGCGCGCCCTGGCGGAGGAGGCGGCGCGGCGCCGGATCGACATAGCGGTACAGGTGGCCGGTCTGCACCGCCGGGCTAAGCATCTGATCGTGATGGACGCCGACTCGACCTTGTTGCAGGGCGAGGTGATCGACCTGCTGGCCGAGCGCGCCGGGTGCGGCTCGTCGGTGGTGGCGGTGACGGAGGCGGCCATGGCGGGCGACCTCGACTTCGAGGAGGCGTTGCGGCGCCGGGTGCGCCTGCTCGCCGGACTGACGGAGGCCGACCTCGAGGCGGTGCGCGGCAGCATCCTGCTGGCGCCGGGCGCGCGCACCCTGGTGCGCACGCTCAAGCGGCTCGGCTATGAGCTGGCCGTCGTGAGCGGTGGTTTCACCCAGGTGGTCGAGCCGATCGTCGAGGACCTCGGCATCGACCACCTGGCCGCCAACCGGCTGCAACTCGACGCAGGCGTCCTCACGGGCGAACTGGAGGGCCAGGTCGTCGACCGGGCGGGCAAGGCGGCCGCGCTCGTGCGCTTCGCCGCCGAGGCCGGCGTGCCGCTGGACCGGACCATCGCGGTCGGAGACGGGGCCAACGACATCGACATGCTGGCGGCGGCGGGGCTCGGCATCGCCTTCAACGCCAAGCCCGCCGTGCGCCAGGCCGCCGACACCGCGCTCAGCGTGCCCTACCTCGACGCCGTCCTCTTCCTGCTGGGCATTTCGCGGCGCGAAGTGGAGGAGGCGGACCGCCGCGCCGAGGCGGCGCCGTGACCCAGATGGCACAAGGTGAGCAGGGTCCGTCCGCCGACAACCGCGGCCGGCGCCCGCTGCTGCGCGGCTGGCTGCACGTCGTCGCCTTCGTGGGGTGGCTCATCGGTGGGCCATTCCTCATTGCGGCCGGGCCCGACGCCGCGGCCAAGGCGGCGCTGGCAGTCTACGTGGCCGGGATGCTGGTCCTGTTCGGGACCAGCGCCGCTTTCCACCGCCTGAGCTGGTCGGAGCCGGCCTGGCGCCGCATGCGCCGGGCCGACCACAGTGCCATCTTCGTTGGCATCGCCGGCACGTCGACGGCGGTGGCCGTGCTGGCCCTGCGCGGGTGGGCTGAGGTCCTGATTCTGGCCATGGTCTGGGCGGGCGCCGCCGTCGGTATCGCGCTGCGCCAGGTCTGGCTCGACGCGCCGCAGTGGGTCGTGGCCGTCCCCTACGTGGTGGTGGGCTGGTGCCCCATAGTGGTGGCGCCCCAGCTCGTGCGCGCCCTGGGGTGGGGCGGGTTCGGACTGATGCTGGCCGGCGGCGTGGCCTACACCGCCGGTGCGCTGGTGTACGCGCGCAAGCGCCCCGACCCATGGCCGGCGGTGTTCGGGTTCCACGAGGTGTTCCACGCGTGCACCTTGGTGGGGGCCGGGCTGTTCGCCTACCTGGTCGCCTTCGTTGCGCTGCCGCGGTACTGATCAGGCGATCACCCCGCTGGACCTCCGCCGCGCCACCCCTTGGGGGCGGACGACGCCGCCCGACCTAGGTGCGGTCGAGGCCGAGCATGGCGATGGCGTTGCCCCGCATGATCCGGTAGACGTCGTCATCGCTCAGGTGCTGCACCATCTGCTCGGCCACCGCCCGCGTCTCGGGCCAGGTGGAGTCCGTGTGCGGGTAGTCGGTCTCGAAGGTGATGCGGTCGGCTCCGATGACCCCGATGGAATCGAGACCGTGCTGGTCGCGGAAGAAGCAGCCGTACACCTGGCGGTGGAAGTACGTCGAGGGCGGCTCCGGCACGATGTCCTTCACGCCGCCCCAGGCCCGGTGCTCGCGCCAGACGTCGTCGGCCCGCTCGAGGATGTAGGGCAGCCAACCGATCTGCCCCTCGGAATAGGCGAGCACGAGGCGCGGGAAGCGGATGAGGACGCCGGAGAACAAGAAGTCGCACAGTGACGACATGGCATTGCCGAAGCTGAGCGTGGCGGCCACGGCGACGGGCGCGTCGCCCGAGGTGGCCGGCATCTTCGACGACGAGCCGATGTGCATGCACACGACAGTGCCTGTCTCCTCGCAGGCGGCGAAGAAGGGGTCCCAGTAGCGGCCGTGGATGCTGGGCAGGCCGAGGTGCGGTGGGATCTCGCTGAAGCAGACGGCCCGCACGCCGCGGGCCGCGTTGCGCCGCACCTCGGCGGCCGCCTCCTCCGCGTCCCACAGCGGGATGAGGCACAGCGGCAGGAGCCGCCCGCCGCTGTCGCCGCACCACTCCTCGACCATGAAGTCGTTGTAGGCGCGCACGCAGGCGCCAGCCAGTTCCCTGTCCTTGGCCTCGAGGAAGGTCTGGCCGCAGAAGCGCGGGAAGGAAGGGAAGCACAGGCTGGCCTCGACCCAGTTGGACTCCATGTCGGCGACGCGCGCCGCGGGCTCGTAGCAGCCGGGCCGCATTTCGTCGTAGGTGATGGGCGACATGGTCATGTCGTCGCGGTCGAAGCCGACGGCGGCCACGTGGCGCTTGTTGATGTAGACGAGGTCCTCGTAGACCCAGCAGTCGGCTTTGGGCCCGTCGGGGTCGAAGCTCTGGCGGTAGGCGCCGCCGCCGATGTGCTCCATCTCCCCGATGCCCCGGCGCTCGGACTTCGGGCCCCGATCGCGGAAGCGGGCGGGCAGCCAGGTCTCCCACAGGTGGGCCGGCTCGACGAGGTGGTCGTCGACGCTGATGATTTTCGGAAGTGGCGTCGTGCTCCCGAGGCGCGGTGTGGTGTGGTCGATCAGGTCGGTCATGGCTGCCCCAGTGTGGCCGCGAACAGTACGAGGGGGGCCAGCGACTCCAGCTCGGCCCGGACCAGGGCCTCGTCGCCGGCGCGGACGCGCAGCACGACCTCGTCGACGCCCAGGCGCGCGTAGTGCTCGAGCTTGGCCCGGTCCGCGATGGTGCCGAAGGGGATCACGCACAGGGTGGCCGGGTCGCGGCCGGCTTGTTCGGCCCGGGCGGCCAGGCGGGGCATGGCCTCGGCCAGGCCGCGGCCGCCGATCGGGAGCCACCCGTCGGCGTAGGCCACTACGGCCGCGAACACGGACTCGCGCGCGCCGCCACCGATGAGCGTGCGCACCCGCGGCTGCTGGATCGGCTTGGGCCAGGACCACGACGGGCCGAAGTCAACGAACTCGCCGTGGAACTCGGCTTGCTCGGTTGACCAGATGGCCTCCATGGCGGCCAGGTGTTCGCGCACGACGAACCACCGGCGGTCCGGGTCGACGCCGTGGTCCTGCATTTCGGTGGCATTCCATCCGAACCCGACGCCCAGGGTGACCCGGCCCGACGAGAGGTGGTCGAGCGTGGCCACCTGCTTGGCCAGGACGATGGGGTCGTGCTGGGCCGCCAGGAGGATGCCGGTGCCGAGCCCGATACGGGTGGTGACGCTCGCCGCCGTGGCCAGCGCGACCAGTGGGTCGAGGCAGCGCTTGTAGTCGTCGAGGCGCACACCTTCGACGAGGGCCGGCGGCATGTCCTCGCGCACGGGCAGGTGGGTGTGCTCGGGCAGCCAGAACGAGTCGAACCCGAACTCCTCGACGGCCGCGGCCAGGGCGGCCGGGGCGACGTCCAGATCGGTCAGGGCGGCCGTGATGCCGAGGCGCACGGTCAGGATCGCTTGGCGGCGAACTCGGCCAGCGTGCCGGCCTGCGCCGCGCCCGACAGCAGGTCGGCGAACGCGCCCTGCTCGCGCCGGTTCGCTTCCGCCACGGCGTCGCGCCGGGCCGCCCGCATCAGCGACGTGATGGCACGGATGGCGGACCGCGGGTGGGCGGCGATGCGCGTCGCCAGGGTCACCGTCTCGTCGAGCACGGTACCGGGCGGGCATACCTGCAGAGCCAAGCCGAGGCCGACCAGCTCCTCGGCCCCCACCCAGTCCGATGTCAGGAGTACGCGGGCAGCCCTTTGCCAGCCCATGACGGCGGGGAAGAGGTAGCTGCTGGCCGCCTCGGGCGGCACGCCGAGCTCGGCGAACGGCACCCGCAAGCGTGCTCCGGCGTCGACCAGCACGAGGTCGCAGTGGGCCAGCACCGTGAACCCGAGCCCGACGGCGACGCCGTTCACCGCGGCGAGGAGAGGGACAGAGATGGCGGGAATGCAGTCGAGCAGCCCCTGAAAGCCCCGATCCGAGCCCTCGACCTTCGTGCCGGTGGCAATGGCGGCCATTTCGTTGAGGTCCGCGCCCGAGGTGAAGGCGCCGTCCGCTCCGGTCAGGACGACCGCACCGACCGACTCGTCGGTGTCAGCGAGGCGGAGCGCGGTGGTCAGCTCGAGGTACATGGCGGTGTCGAAGGCGTTGCGCACCTCGGGACGGTTGAACGCGAGGACGCGCACGCCCGGCGCGGGATCTGATGTCTTGATCCGGCTCACGGGCGCTCGGGGTTCTCCCCGGCCGCCGCCTTGGCTCGGCGGGCGATCACGTTCTCCGCCGTCTGGTTCAGAGCGACCGACACCGGCCACCCGACGTAGTGGGTCAAGTGCACCACCACTTCGCGGAGCTGTTCGACCGTGAGCTCGCCGCGCTCGAGCGCCCTCGAGAACTGCAGGTCGAGCAGGTCAGTCTTGTCCTGCGCCGCCAGCACGCCGATCGTCATGAGGCGCCGCTCACGCACGTCGAGCTCGTCACTCGCCCACACGGTCCCGAAGAGGTGGTCGACCGTCATTTC
Source organism: Acidimicrobiales bacterium (assembly GCA_035602795.1). Classification (GTDB taxonomy): domain Bacteria; phylum Actinomycetota; class Acidimicrobiia; order Acidimicrobiales; family RAAP-2; genus Bog-473. The sequence goes on from DATNLP010000404.1 coordinate 5,336, forward strand.
GAGGTAACGGCCCGGGATGGTGGCCGGGTCGACGCTGAAGCCGTAGACCTCCTCCATTTTGGCCATGCCGGCGGCCCGTGCATCGTCCGGTCGGCTCATGGGTATGCCACCAGCGATGTCCGACGGTGTGCTTCGAACGCCATCACGACCTCTCCTTCCGATGCCCGACTGCGGGGCTGACCTCGAACCGTAGGCCCGCGCTCACGCGTCGGGGAAACCGAAGACGCGGCTGCAGCGGCGCTCGACCAGCTCGCCCATGGGGAGAGCGACACCCAGTTGTGCCCCGAACTCGAGGATCGTCACCAGGTCCTTGTGCGCCATGTCAAAGGCCGCCTGCATGGCACCGAGCAGCCCGGCGTCGGTGTCCTCGGGCCACGGTCCGGTCGTGTTCCGGAACATCAGCCGGGAGGCGCCGCCGATCCGCTTGTCACTTTCCCGAGTGGCCTGGCCCAGCTTGACGAGGTCGATGCCCGCCGCCTCGGCCAGCTGCTGCGCCTCGAAGGCGGCGTACCACGCGCCGTAGGTGATGAGGTTCCGGGCCAGCTTGGCGGCGAGCCCGGCGCCCGGCGGGCCCATGTGCAGGACCAGGCAGCTGATCACGTCGAGCACCGGGCGCACCCGTTCCACCTCCTCGGCCGAGCCGCCGATCATGCAGACCCACTCGCCGCGGGAAGCGGCGTCGGGCCCGCCACTGACGCCGCAGTCGACCACGGTGACCCCGTGGGGCGCAGCCTCGGCGCGCATGTCGTTGACGGTCGTTGTCGGGATGGTGCTGAGGATCACGACCGCAGTGCCCGGCGCCGCGCCGGCGAACACGCCGTCGGGTCCACCGAGCACGGCGCGCACCTGCTGGTCGTCGAAGACCGAGACGAGGACGACGTCGCTGTGGGCCGCCAGCTCCGAAGGTGTCGCCGCCACGCGGGCCACCTCCCGGAACGGCGCGATGGCCCCCTCCCGGAGGTCGCACACCGCCACCGTCACGCCGGCCTGGACGAGGCTGGAGGCGAGCCCGTGACCGATGCCGCCAAGACCGATGACGCCGGCCCGCGGCACCGGCGGCGGCTGGTCGTTCTCGCTCTCCGGCACGCGGCACTCCCTCCGGTCGTTGCCCACCCTGGCCGCACAACCCTAGATCTGGACAAGTGTCTGAACTATAGTCCGAACACATGACCGGATCCAAAGGCGAGCGGCGCGACTATTCGGGGGAGTTCGACCCCGGGTTCGACTACGAGGACCTGTCCAAGGAGGCCCTGGTGCGGCTCGTGCGCGAGTACGGGCTCATCGTCCACCTGCTCGATCGCTCCATGTGCGCCGCCATCGGCCTGCGCTACGGGGCGGACGCCGTGAAGGAACTGGCCATTGAGGAGTGGGCCGGCGCCAGCCCGGTCTACGGCGACCGGCTGCGCCAGATCATGAACATCGAGGGCGACGGCGTCTCGGCCATCTTCAAGGTGCTGCAGCTCGACCCCGGCTTCCCCCACCACTACATGGACGTGCACTATGAGCTGGTCGACGAAAAGCACGGCTATTTCGAGCTGGCCTACTGCGGCGCGCTGATGGACGCCGAGCCGTGGGGCGACGTGATGGTGACGAACATGTGCCACCACATAGAGGACGGCACGTTCGACGTCACGGCGCAGGCGGTCAACCCCAAGGCGCACATCCGCCACGTGCACCGGCCGCCCCGCGTGCCCTCCGACCGCTCGCCGCACTGCCGGTGGGAGATCGTCATTGAGGACGACACAGAAACGCTGCCGGAGAAGGACATCACCAAGATCACCCGGGGCACCACGGCGGCCACCTTCGCCTTCCCCGACATGAAGGACGGCACGCCGCACATCCCGGCCGGCACCGGGCCGGGCGCAGCCACGGGCGCGTGAGCATCTTCGAGACGGCCGACCCGGGCGAGGAGCAGCCGGGGCGCCGCCATCTCTCCGAACGCCAGGCCGAGGTGATGGAGCGGCTGGTGGCCGCGGCGGCGCAGGAGGCCGAGGTACGGCGGTACGCCGACATCTCGGTGCGGACGATCGCCAAGCGGGCGGGGGTGGCACCGGCCACCGCCTACACCTACTTCTCGGGGAAGGACCACCTGCTGGCCGAGGTGCTCTGGCGGCGCATGCAGGCGGCGCCGCACCTGCTCGACGTCAACCTGCCGCTGGGCGAGCGGGTGGCGGCCACGGTGCGCACCATGGGCTTCGGGTCGATGGAGATGCCGGCCGTGTCGGTGTGCACGACGGCGCTGCTGGCCGACGGGCCGGACGTGAAGCGGGTGCGGGCGCGCATCGGCGCCGAGATCGGCCACCGACTGGCCGCTGCGCTGGGGCCGGGGGTCGAGGCGTCGGTGCTGGACGTGCTGCAGGTGACCTACACCGGGGCCCTCCTGAGCGCCGGCATGGGCCACCTGCCCTTCGACGCCGTGCCGGTGCTGATGACCGAGGCGGTGGCGCTCATGGCGCGGGAGGCGACGTGACGACGTTGGCGCCGCTGACGTACTCGCCCTACGACTACGCCATCCACGAAGATCCCTATCCGACCTACGCCCGGCTGCGGGCCGAGGCGCCCGTCTTCTACAACGAGGAGCTCGACTTCTTCGCCTACGCGCGCCACGCCGACGTGCTGGCCGCCTTCCGCGACGTCGACCACTACTCCAATGCCTACGGGGTGACCCTCGACCCGATCGCCTTCGGCCCCGATGCCCACCGGGTCATGTCGTTGCTGGCCATGGACCCGCCGCGCCACACCCGCCTGCGTTCCATCGTCGGCAAGAGCTTCACGCCGCGCCGGGTGGCCGAGATGGAGCGGCGCATCCGCACGCTGGCCGTGGCGCACCTGGAGCCGGTGGTCGAGGCGGGGTCGTTCGACTTCGTGGGCGACTTCGCGGGTCGCCTGCCCATGGACGTGATCTCGGAGCTGGTCGGTGTGCCCCCGTCGGACCGGGCCGAGATCCGCCGCCTGGCCGACCTGCTGGTGCACCGGCAGGAGGGCTTCGACGACGTCCCGCCCGAGGGCATGGAGGCGGCACTCATTTTGGCCGGGTACTACGCCGAGATGGTGGCCGACCGTCGCCGCCACGAGCGCGACGACCTGACCTGGTCGCTCCTGCAGCAGGAGATCGACGGGGAGGGCCTCACCGACGACGAGGTCATCTCGTTCCTCTTTCTTCTGGTCGTGGCCGGGAACGAGACGACGACCAAGCTGCTCTCCAACGCCTGGTTCTGGGGGGCGCGCTACCCAGAACAGGCGGCCAAGCCGCTGGCGGACGCGGCGTGGGTGCCCAACTGGGTGGAGGAGACGCTGCGCTACGACACGTCGACGCAGATGCTGCTGCGGGTGACGCGGGCGCCGGTGACCGTGCAGGGGGTCGATGTGGAGGCCGGGCGCCGCGTGCTCCTGCTCATCGGCTCGGCCAACCGGGACGAGGACGTCTTCCCGGCGCCCGACGTCTACGACCTCGGCCGCGCCACCCAGGACCTGATCAGCTTCGGCAGCGGCCGCCACTTCTGCATGGGGGCGGCGCTGGCTCGCATGGAGGCCCGGGTCGCCCTGGCCGAGCTGGTGACGCGGGTGCGCGACTACGGCATCGACGAGAGCGGCGTCGTGCGGGTGCACTCCGTCAACGTGCGCGGCCTGGCTGTCCTGCCGACGACGGTGACGCGGCGCTGATGGCGCGTCTCGAGCCGCACCCGGACCGCCGGCCGGCGGTGATCACCGGCGCCTCGTCGGGCATCGGGGCCGAGACGGCGCGCACCCTGGCCCGGAGTGGCCTCCCGGTGGTGCTCGGGGCGCGCCGAACAGAGGTATGCGAGGCCATCGCGGGCGAGATCCGGGCCGACGGCGGCGAGGCGGCCGCCTTCCACCTGGATCTGGCCGACGCGGCGTCGATCACGCAGTTCGCCAAGGAGGCCGAGGATGCCTTCGGCCCGGTGGACGTGCTGGTCTCCAACGCGGCCCGCATCATGACCGGATCGGGTCTCGAGACGTCGCCGGAGGACTTCGAAGAGGTGTTGCGGGTCAACGTCGGCGGCGCCCAGCGGCTGGTGCGCGCCTTGGGGTTGGGCATGGTCGAGCGCCGGCGCGGCGACCTCGTCTTCGTGACCTCCGACGTGGTGGCGCACCCGCGGCCACGCATGTCGGCCTACGTGGCGTCCAAGTGGGGGCTGGAGGGCTTCGTCACCGCACTGCAGATGGAGCTCGAGGGCACCGGCGTGCGGGCCGTGATCGTGCGGCCGGGGCCGACGCTGACCGGCATGGGCCGCGACTGGGACACCGAGGTCACCGGCGAGCTGCTGGCCGAGTGGGCGCGCTGGGGTCTGGTCCGGCACTCGGCCCTCCTGAGACCCGAGGGGGTGGCGCTGGCCATTGCGCACGCGGTGGCGGCCCCGCGGGGGACGCATCTCAGCATGGTGGAGGTCCAGCCGGAGGCACCGCTGGACGCGACGACCACCGCATCGACAGAGGAGGATTGATCAGATGCCCGCATACCCGCGCGCCGAGCTGGAGGAGATGGTCGAGCGTTGGCTCGAGGCCAACCGCAGCGGCGAGGCCAAACAGGACTGGCGCCATATGGCCGACCTCTACACCGAGGACGCCACCTACGGCTGGAACGTCGGTCCCAACGACGAGTTCATGGCCGTCGGCCACCAGGAGATTCGCGAGATCGCGCTGGGCCAGGAGATGGCCGGACTAGAGGGCTGGACCTACCCGTACCAGAAGGTGCTCATCGACGAGCAGCAGGGCGAGATCCTCGGGCTGTGGAAGCAGGTGGCCAACGCCCGGAAGACGGACGGCACCAACTACGAGATTGCCGGCCTCGGCGGCAGCTGGTTCCGCTACGGCGGCAACTTCCAGTGGTCCTGGCACCGCGACTTCTTCGACGTCGGCAACGCCGGCGCGGTGTTCATGGCCATGATCGCCGACGGCTCCCTGCTGCCGGGCATGCAGCAGCGCATGGAGCGGGCCATGTCGGGAGAGCGCCTGCCGGGCCACTACCGGTTGGGTGAAGCGCCGGTGGGCCTGTGGGAGGTGCCGCCGGGGGCGTGAGCGTCGGCGCCATACCCGCGTCAGTCCTCGACGCTGAAGACCGCGCCGGTGTAGTGGTCGACCTTGGCCACCGGGAGACGGAGACGCATGGCGGCGTAGTAGATGATCAGGCTGAAGATGGCGACGACACCCATGTCCCACCAGAAGGGGATCACGTGGTGCCCGCTGCCGAACTGGCCGAGGACCGAGATGACGGCCATGCCGCCCAGGTAGGGCCAGAGCCACAGGGCGGCGGCCCAATCGAGGTCGCCGGCGGCCGGGTTGGCCTTGGTCAGCCGCGAGATCCCCATCAGGAGGTAGCCGAGCAGCACGGCGACGTCGAGCTTCCAGACGACGTCCCAGCCGCTCCAGTAGATGATGAGGTTGGACACGATGAAGGCCACCGGCGCCCAGAACGCGCCAGCCCGCAGCCGGAAGGGCCGGGTCACGTCGGGCTTCTGACGCCGTAGCGCCCCCAGCGCCAGTGGGGCGCCGGCGTACATGAGCACGGTGGCCGAGGTGATGAAGCCGACCAGGCTCTGCCAGCCCGGGAAGGGGAGGAAGAGGATGAGCCCCATGACGAACGCGAAGAGCAAGCCCACCCAGGGCACCTGTGTCTTCTCGGTCGTCTTCTCGAAGGCGGCCGGGATGGCCCCGTTCTTGGAGAGGCCGAAGGTGAGCCGGCTCGACGTCGTGGTGTAGACGAGACCGGTGCCGACCGGGGCGATGATGGCGTCGGCGTAGAGGATGTAGGCCAGCCAGCCCAGGCCGAGGCCCTTGGCCAGTCCGGCGAACGGGCCGTAGATGCCGGTGAAGCTCACGTCGTGCCAGCCATGGCGCAGGGCGGAGACGGGCAGGGCTCCGATGAAGACCACCTGTAGCAGGAAGTAGATGGCGGCGCCGATGAGGATGGAGCCGATCACGGCGCGGGGCAGGTCGCGCTGGGGGTTGCGGCTCTCGCCGCCCAGCTGCACCGCCTGCTCGAAGCCGAGCAGGGAGAAGATGGCGCCGCCGGCGCTGACCGCCTCGAGCACGCCCTTCGATCCGTACGGCGCGAAACCGTGGCTGGTGAAGTTGTGTGTGTTGAAGTGGGTGCAGATCAGCACAATGATCGTGAGCGTCGGGATGACGACCTTCCAGGTGGTGATGGCGTTGTTGGCCTGCATGAGCCGGCGCACGCCGTAGAGGTTGATCACGACGAACAACGCCATCAGACCCACCGCGACCAGGAAACCCAACGGGGTCAGGACGACCGTGCCGTTGACCGTGTGGGTCAGGCCGTGCACGTAGTTGGACGAGTACTGGATGGCCGCTTCCGTCTCGATGGGCGCTGTGCCGGCGGCCTG
>DATNLP010000439.1:0-12556 GCA_035602795.1 Acidimicrobiales bacterium
TTGTGGCAGCCCGGCCAAGATGGTGGCCGGGCGCCACTGCACCGCCGTGATGTGGCGGCCGACGGCGGTGACGACGAGCGCGCCGCTGTCGGTCTCCGGTGCCGTGTTGTCGTAGAAGGCGAAGTTGCCGAGGCCGTAGTCGACGTAGGCGCTCCCGAGGTAACCACCACCGAGGAGCACGTGCGCGTTGGAGCCGATGACGATGTCGGCACCGGCCTTCACGAGCTGCTCGGCCAGGGGTTCCTGCTGTGCGTTGGGGCAGGCCTGGGTCTCGGTGCCCCAATGCACGTAGACGATCACGGTGTCGGCGGTTCGCCGCACCTGCTGCACCTCACGGACGAGCTCGGTGGGATCGATGGCGGATGCGACGCCTGGCTGGCTCGCCGTGGCCGTCCACGTGCCGATGAGGTTGTCCGCGATGACCTGGGTCGCCGCGATGATGGCGATGCGCTGACCGTTGAGGGTGATGCGGAAGGGAGCGAAGGCCTGGTTGGCGTTGTCCCCGATGCCGATGATGGGGTAGTCGGCGTGGCCGGCAATGTTCAGGTTCTGCGACAGGCCCTGCGGCCCGCAGTCGAGCCCGTGGTCGTTGGCCTCCGTGACGAGCGAGATCTTGGCGCTCTTGAGCGCGGTGATGGCCGTCGCCGGCGCGTCGAAGATGTACGGCTTGGACTGCGGCTCCGGACACGTCCCGTCCGTGACCGCCGTCTCGAGATTGACCATCGTCAGGTTCGAACCGGCGAGCAGTTGCGGGACGGTGTCACCCAACGCCGTCGCCGGGTTCTGGGCCAGGCGTTCGCCCACGTCTCCCGCGAAGTGCACGTCGCCGCCGAAGCCGATGGTGACGGGCTTGCTGTTTCCCTTCCAATCCGGGTTGAGTGGCGAGTGTTTGGGGAACGGCTCGGCCGCCACCGTGTCATGGGTGGTGACGGGGGGCGGTGGCGGCGGGGTCTTGCCGGAGCCGCCGGAGAAGAAGGCGAAGTAGATCAGCAACAGGAGGACGAGGGTCCCGCCTACGGCGAACTGCCGCCGCCGTCGGCGAACCCTGCGTGACACCACGGCGGCACTATGTCACACGCCGCGACCTGCCCAATGGTCGTGTGCCTCCTGCTCAGGCGGCCCAGAGGTCGTCCCAGTGCTCGGCCAGGGACGCCACGAGGCCCTGGCAGGCGGCGGCGATCATGTCGCGGCATTCGTCGAAGACCGCGTCGTCGCCGTAGTAGGGGTCGGGCACGTCGGCGGCTGCTCCGGATCGAGGGTCGAAGGACCGCAAGAGGGCGAGCCGCCCGGGCTCGGCGCCCAGGCCGCGCAGCGTCTGCTGGTGCCGGCGGTCCAGTGCCACCATGAGGTCGATCCGCCCGATGTCCGCCGAACGGAATTGGCGCGCCACGTGGCGGTCGCCGGGGTAGCCGGCCCGGACGAGCGCGGACGTGGCCAGCGGGTGCATGTCCTCGCCTTCGTGCCAGGGGCCGGTGCCCGCGCTCCGGACGTCGAGGTGGTCGCCGAGTGTGGTCCCGTCGGCAAGCGCCGTCCCGCCGGCGAGCTGGCGGGTGATGACCTCGGCCATGGGTGAGCGGCAGATGTTCCCGCTGCAGACGAAGAGGACGCGGTAGGGGCGGCCGTCGCGGGGATCGCCGGCCTGGTTGACGTCCGTGATGGCGGAAGGCGGGACCGCGGGCCCGCGGCCGTGGGGGCTCACCGGGCGGCGAGGGTGGGCTCGCTCATGCCGCCGCGTACTCGTCGCGCAGAGTCTTCTTGACGATTTTTCCGGTGCCGGCCCGCGGCCAATCGGTGCGGATCTCGAGCTGCTCGGGGATCTTCTGGGTCATGAGGCCGGCCTCCTTGCAGAAGGCGACGACGTCATGGAGCTCGAGGTTGCCTGCATCGTCAGCCAGCTGCACAACGGCGCAGACACGTTCGCCGCGATCGGAGTCGGGCAGGCCGATCACCGCCACTTCGACCACCTTCGGGTGGGTGTACAGCAGGTCCTCTATCTCCTTGGCGCTGATGTTCTCGCCCTTGCGCACGATCACGTCCTTGAGGCGGCCGGTCAGCGCGAGGTGGCCGTCCGCGCGCAGGCGGCCCAGGTCGCCCGTGCGGAAGAAGCCGTCCTCGTCGAAGGCCTCCTTGTCGAGGGCGGCGTCGGTGTAGCCGTGGAAGACCATGGGGCCCTTGACCCGGACCTCGCCCTCCTCGTCGGGCCCGGCCGGCACGCCGTCGAGGCGCACGATGCGCACGTCGGCCCCCTCGACCGGCTTGCCGTCGGTGTTGGCCAGCTGCTCGTCCGTGTCGCGGGGGGACCCGTTGGAGATCATGGGCACCTCGGTCATGCCGTAGCCGTGCACGACACCGCGCCCGCCGACCTCGTCGCGCACCTCGTAGTGCAGTTCGGGCGGCTTGGCCGCGCCGCCGCCCGCCATCAGGCGCAGTGTCGGGAGGATGGGCTCGGACGGGTTCTTGCGCTGCTCGGCCAAGTAGGCGACGTAGAAGGCGGTGCTCCCGCCGACCATGGTGGCGCCGTGGGCATTGAAGACGGCGAGGGCGTCGGCCGGCGAGAAGGCCTCGAGGAGGATGGCGGGGAAGCCGAAGGTCAACATGGTCACGAGGTAGTCGGCCCCGCCGATGTGGGCGAATGGAAAGGCGATGGAGCCGACGTCGTCCGGGCTCATGTCGAGAGCGCAGGCGAGGCCCCAGCCCCCGGCGATCAGCGTCTGGTCGGTGTGCTGCACGCCCTTGGGGTCAGCCGTGGAGCCGGACGTGTAGTAGATCCAGCGGACCGGGGCCTCCGCCGGGTCCGTCCCCGCAGGCGGTGCGGGCAAGGAGGCGGGGTCGCCCTCCGGAAGGCCGTCGCCGATGGTGAGGATGTCCGGCTTCGTCGGGGCGCCTTCGAGGGCGCGCTCGGCCAGTGCCGCGAAGTCCGTACCACGCCAGGTGCCGGGGATGACGAAGAGGGTGGCACCGGTCTGGCGTAGCGCGAAGCCCACCTCGCGCTCTCGGTAGAGGTGGATGATGGGGTTCTGCACGGCACCGAGGCGGGCCAGCGCGGCGGAGAGGACCACCGTGTCGATGCGGGTCGGGAGCTGCCACGAGACCACGGTGCCCGTGGTGACGCCCCTGGACTGGAGGCCGGCGGCCGCCCGCTCGGCCCGGTCCCGGAACTGGTCGAACGTCACGGTCTCGCCGTCGGCCGCGATGAGCATGGGGTGGTCGGGCGAGGCGGTCGCCCGGCGGTCGACGAGCTCCCACACGGTGCGGGCTCCGGTGAGGGCGTCGGCGTTGCTCCTGCTCATGGCTGGCTGCTCCTTGTTGCCTGTCGGGACTGCCTGTGGGGACCTCTCTCATAGCAGGTGGCGCCCCTCACGGCAGGTGGCGGCGCCGTCGGCCCGGCGTGGCGCGGCAGAATGGCTCCATGGCCAAGCGGACGGTGCACACGGACGCGGTGGAGCCCGATGACGGGGGCAAGGCGGCCGACCGGCGACGCTCGATGATGCTGGTGGCCGTGGCGGTGGCCACCATCCTTCTGGTCTGGTTCGCTGTGGCGAACCTGAAGAAGGTCAAGATCGACTTCTGGCTGTATGACCGGGAGGCCCCGTTGATCCTGGTGATCCTGATCTCGGGGCTGCTGGGGGCGTTGATCACGGCTCTCGTCATGCGGCGCAAGCCGCGGGAGTAGCCAAATTCAGGCACGGATCGTGCGTGGGCAGGTGGTCGAGGCGGCGGTCCGTCGCCCGCAGGCGGCGGTCTGTCGCCCGCGGCCCACTCCGGCGGTGGGGACGGGGCGGATGACCCTGTTGAGCTGGGCCCGTGGCGGGCTGTTACAGGTCCGTGACCGCGCGCCAACGCCGGGGAACGGGTTCTAAGCTGACGGTCAGTGATGACCGCCAGCGGTGGAGGGGCGAGCGAGCACATTCTCGTTGTTCGCGCCTGCGTGGCGTGTCAACATGGGGCGCAGACGGATGTGGAGATCCCAAGGGGCAGGTGGTAGTGCCGCTTTCCGACCACGAACAGCGAATTCTGGCCGAACTAGAAGAGTCATTGGTCCGCCAGGACCCCGAGTTCGCCGAGCGGGTCCGCTCGGAGACCGTGTACCGACATGCCGGCCGCTACTGCAAGTGGGCCGCGGTCACCTTCGTCCTCGGCGTGGTGATCCTCGTGGCCTTCTACTCCAAGTCGGTCGTCGCCGGCTTCGTCGGTGTCGTCATCATGTTTGCCTCGGCCGTGTGGTTCGAGCGGAACCTGCGGCGAATGGGCCGTGCCGGCTGGCACGACATCAAGCGAGCGGCCAAGGACGGGGACGACTCGAGGGAAGGGGCGGCGCCGTCGGGCATAGAAGGCGCGGTGAGCGAGGCCCGGGACTGGTTCCGCTCCCGCTTTCACCGGCGCGACGGCTGACGGCCCCGCCCTCGGGCGGGCGTCTGCGGACGCGAGGTCGTGGCGGACCGGCGGGGCCGAGGGTGCCCCGATGATCGTTCGGCGCTGACCACCCCGAGACCGCGTTCAAGGAATACACGTGGCTGACCTGGCGCTGGCGGTCGACATCGGCGGGACGAAGATGGCGGCCGGCCTGGTCACGTCCGACGGGTCCCTGGTGGAACGGGCCATGGTGCCGACGCGAGGGAGCGTGACCGTGTCTGGCGTCGGAGGTGAGGTGGACCCGGCCCAGCTGATGTGGGGCGATCTGGAGGGCCTCGTCAGAGGAGTAATGAGCGCGGTCGACCCGGGTGACCGGCTGGTGGTGTGCGGGGCGGGCTGCGGGGGCCCCATGAGCCCCGGCGGTGAGCACGTGTCACCCCTGAACATCCCCGCGTGGCGCGGATTCCCTTTGCGTGCGTCGCTGGCCACGCTGAGCGGCCTGCCGACGTTCGTCGACAACGACGCCAAGGCTCTTGCGTTGGGCGAGGGGTGGGTGGGCGCCGTGGCCGGCTGCCGTGACTTCATCGCCATGGTCGTGTCGACCGGCGTCGGCGGCGGCATCGTGCTGGACGGCCGCCTGCTCGACGGCCGCCTGGGCAATGCGGGGCACGTCGGCCACGTCATCGTGGTGCCCGACGGGCGGGCGTGCCCGTGCGGAGGGCGGGGCTGCCTCGAGGCGGAGGCCTCGGGGACGGCGATCGCCGCCATGACGGGACAGTCGGCCGCCAAGGCATCGGTGTGGGTGATGGAACGCACGGGAATGCTCACCGGTCGCGCCATCGCATCGGTGGTCAATCTGCTCGACCTTCCGCTGGCGGTGGTGAGTGGGTCGGTGGCGCTCGGTTTTGGTGAGCCCTTCTTCGGGGCGGCGCAGGCCGAGATGGACCTGCGGTGCCGGCTGGAGTTCGCGCGGGGGGCGCGGGTCGAGGCGGGCGGTCTCGGTGAGAGCGGGCCGTTGATCGGCGCCGCTCGCGTCGGCTGGAGCGGGCTGGGCGCGGGAGCGGAGGGGTGAGCACGGCGGCGGAGGCGGGAGAGCCAGCGCAGGCGGGCGCGGCGACGCAGTCGGCACGGGCGGCACAGCCACCATGGGGCCGCGACGCCGTCGTGGTGGTGCGGGCGGTGCTGCCCCATCCCGGCCTGTGGTGGTCGTCCCTCGGGGCGTTGCGGCGCATGGCCCGCCGCGGGTGGTGGCACCGCGCCCCCTTCTTACCCGTTCCAGGCGAGACGTATTGGCGCTTCCGGCTCGTCACGGCCTACGGCGGCGACGGCTCGGGCGGGGAGCTGACCGCGTCCGACGTGGTGGCCTTCCTGCGGTGGTGTCAGGGGTCTCGTCCACGCCGCGGGTAGCCTCTGGTGCGTATGGAGCGGGTGCTCCTCCTCAATGCGACCTACGAGCCGCTCGCCCTGGTCTCGGACCGTCGTGCCGTCGTTCTCGTCTTGGCGGGCCGGGCCGAGCCGGTCGCGGTGCGGGAGGACTGCAGTGTCTTCCACTCCGCCCGGCTGTCGATCGACGTGCCCTCGATCGTGCGGCTCGCCCACATGGTGAAAATCCCGCGCTGGGCGCGCACGCCGCCGGTGACCCGGCGGTCCGTGCTGCGGCGGGACGGCGGGCTCTGCGTCTACTGCTCCCAGCCCGCCGACACCATCGACCACGTGATCCCGCGCAGCCGGGGCGGGACGCACGACTGGAACAACGTGGTGGCTGCCTGCAAGCGCGACAACCTTGTGAAGGCTGATCAATTGCTGTCCGAGCTGGGGTGGACGCTGCGGGTGAAGCCGGCGCCGCCCGACGGGCACCTGTGGCGGTTGCGGCACCTGTCGGATGTGGACCCTTTGTGGGAGCCGTATCTGGCCGCCGCCTCCTGAGGTTGTCTCGACCCTCGCTCCCGCCGCTCTTCGACGTCGAGCGCTTCCGGTCCAAGCCGGGGCGAACAGTGGTGGAGCAGGCGGTGCCGGGGCCCACGCTGGTGCTCGGGAGCACGCAGGACGACGGACTGGTCTCGGCGCCCGCCCTGGCCGCCGGGGGAGTGCAGCTGGCGCGGCGCCGGAGCGGGGGTGGGGCGGTTCTGCTCGTGCCGGGCGAGCAATTGTGGTTGGACGCCTGGATCCCCAGGGACGACCCGCTGTGGGTGACCGATGTCGTCGAGGCGGCCGAGTGGGTCGGTGCCTGGTGGGTGGACGCGTTGGCCAGCTGCGGACTCTCCGGGCTCGACGTGCACCGGGGGAGGTCCGAGCCCGGCCTCGTGGGTGATGTCGTGTGCTTCGCCGGCCGTGGCCCGGGCGAGGTCTTCGTGGGCCGGCGCAAGGTCGTCGGACTCTCCCAGTGGCGAGCCCGCCAGGGAGCACTCTTCTCCTCGTGCGCCTACCTACGTTGGGACGCGGCGGTGCTGGCCGGGCTCCTGGTGGAGGGAGCGGGCGGGGCCGCCGGGCCGCCGGACGGGGGGCCGCTCCGGCGGGAGCTGGAGGGCGTGGCGGTGGGAGTGGCGGAGCTGGCGCCCCCCGTCGAGGACTTGGGCGTCCTTCGAGATGCCCTGGTCGGATCCTTCTCGTCGCTGACGTAGTTCTGGTCTCGAGGCGCGAGGCGGAGCGGCTGGCTCGGTCTGACCCGGCCTGGCCTGCTCTGTCGTGGCCTGCCGGGTAGGCGCCGCCCGGGCCCGGGTGGCGCCCATCGCGCCTTGATGACGGTGCGCGCCCAGGTGACGGTGCGCGCCCAGGTGGATGCGGGCGGGCGGAAGCGTTGCGTTTGGGTTGCGATTGCTCCCATGTGGTTGTGGAGGGGAGGGAAAGGGCGTAAAGTGGCGCGAAATGGAGTAGAGGGGCGTCCAAGGGCGCAGACCGGGGAGCGTCGTGGGAGTAGGGACTGGTGGCAGGATTCGTCGGAAGACACGAGCACTCGCTCGACACCAAGGGCAGGATCATCCTGCCGGCGAAGTTCCGGCCGTCCTTCGACCACGGCGGGTTCCTGACCGAGCATTCAGAGGGCTGCCTGGCCCTGTGGACGCCGGCAGAGTTCGAACGTCAGATGGACGCGATGCAGGAGAGCGCAGCCCTGGGGAAGCCGGAGCGGAACCGGGCTCGAGTATGGGCATCGAGCTCGGCCGAGGTCGAGATCGATCGCCAGGGACGGATGCCGATCCCAGCGCACCTCCGGGCGTTCGCCAAGTTGGAGGCCGACGTGCTCGTGCTGGGCGTCATCGACCGGGTCGAGCTGTGGGACCCCACGGCCTGGGCCGAGAAGGTGCTTCCCGAGGAGAGCTGGCTGCTCGGGGACGAGTAGCCGGGCAAAAGGCTCGGACAAGAGAGGACACGACAGAAAGGACGAACGACAGGACCAACATCAGGTGCGAAACACGCTGGACCATGTGCAGCTCCTCGACTGGCGCCCTGGAGGGCCACTCCACCCACTTCCAGGCTGGTCGTCCGGATCTCCACCTCCCTCACGACTCACCGGTCGGGGGGCTGCAGATGGCCCACTCGTTCGATCACATCCCCGTGCTGCGCGACGAGGTGGTGTCGCTGTTCGCCACAGTGCCGCCGGGGACGGTCGTGGACGCGACCGTCGGCGGGGGAGGGCACGCTGCTGCGCTCCTGGCGACCTATCCCGACATGCGGGTGATCGGCCTTGACCGTGATGCGACGGCGGTGGCGGCGGCGCAGGAGCGGTTGGCCTCGTTCGGGGACCGGATCACGCTGATCCAGTCCCCGTTCTCGGCGTTGGAGTCGGTGCTGGCGGATGATCGGCTGGGACCGGGGTCGGACAGGACGAGCGTGTCGGGCGCCCTGTTCGACCTCGGGGTCAGCTCGCCGCAGCTCGACCGGGCCGAGCGTGGCTTCTCGTTCCGCGCCGACGGCCCGATCGACATGCGCATGGACCCGTCTCTTGGTACGTCGGCGGGCGACCTGGTGAACACGTTGCCCGAGTCGGCATTGGCCGACCTGTTCCGGTCCAACGGAGAGGGCCGGCTGTCGGGTCGCATCGCCCGGGCGATCGTGGCCTCTCGCCCGCTGTCGTCGACTCAGGAGCTGGCCGATGTCGTGGCGTCGGCCGTGCCCGCAGCGGTACGGCGCAAGGGGCATCCGGCTCGGCGGGTCTTCCAGGCGCTGCGTATCGAGGTCAACGACGAGTTGGGTGAGCTGGCGGCGGCGCTGCCCGTGGCGCTGTCGTCACTGGCCGTCGGCGCTGTTTGCGCCGTGATCAGCTATCACTCCGGAGAGGACCGTCTGGTCAAGCAGTCCTTCGCCCTGGCGGCGTCGGGCGGCTGCGTGTGCCCGCCCGGCCTGCCCTGTGTGTGCGGTGCGGTGGCTCGGCACCGACTGGTCTTCCGTGGCGCCCGCAAGGCGTCGGCTGCCGAGGTCGCTGCGAACCCGCGCGCCGAGGCGGCGCGCCTCCGCGCCATCGTGCGGACCGACGTCGACGTCGACGTGGACGTGGACACGGACTGATGGCCCCACCCCCTACAGCGAGCGCGACGGCCGTATCCCCACGGCACTCTCCCGCGCACCCAAGGCCCGGTGCTGCGCCGGACTCCCCCCGGCGCACACCGCTCCGTCTCGTCCCTTCCCGGAGACGGCGCGACGCCGAGTCGACGCCGCGGCGCGGAGCAAGCCGGAGCCGGCTGCTGACCACTCTTTCTGTGATCTTGGTGGTCGGCGCACTCCTCGCCGTCGTGGTCGCACAGGCCATGCTGGCCAACGGCCAAGTCAGCTTGGCCTCTCTGCAGCACGAGCTCACCCTGGAGCAAAGCACGCACCGCCAAACCGAGCTCGCCGTGGCTCAGCTCGAGACCCCGTCTCGGATCGTCTCCGCGGCGACGGGCAAGCTCGGCATGGTGCGCTCTGAGGTGGTCGAGCTGCCCTATGTCTCATTGTCGGTGCCCCTCCCGACACCAACGGTGACGATGGCGCCGGTGACGGCACCGGCGCCGTCATCACCGTCTACCTCTGCGACCACTTCGACGTCGACGCCATGAGCGTCACGACGCGACATGATCCTCGGCGCGCGCGCGCCGGCACGGGCCGCGGCGCGCCGGCAACGCGGGTCACGAGTGGGTCGCCGACCAACACCTCCCGGCCGAGCACACAAAGTCGTCCTGCGGCGCGTCCGGCGGTGGCGCGTCAGACGGCGTCGCGTCCGTCCCGACCGGCGGTTGCCCGTCCGGCAGCCCGTACCACCGTCCGGCCGGCCACACGTCCCGTCGCCCGTCCCGCCGCACGTCCCGCCGGGAGCCCGCCCCGGCCCGCGCCTAAACGCCGGCACCGTCCCCCCGCCAAGCCGACTCGTCCCGCCGGCATTTCCTGGGCGGGCGGCAGCTTCTCCCGGCGGGTGCGGTTGGTGCGCTTCCTCCTCCTGATCGCCATGCTGTTCCTGGTGGCCAGGCTGGTCGACGTGCAGGTGCTGCATGCCGGCGCGTACGAGGCGGCGGCCCGCGGCGAGTCGTCGATCACCGTCTCTCTCCCGTCGCTGCGCGGCGGGATCTTCGCACGCGACGGCTCACCGCTCGCCATGTCGGTGGCGACCGACGACGTCGTGGCCGACGACTTCCAGGTGGCGCATCCGGTGGAGACGGCCTTGGCGCTGTCGCCCCTGATCCACGTGCCGACGACCACGCTGGCGGCCGAGTTGCACCGCCCGTCGGGTTACGTCGTGCTGGCCCGGCAGGTGGCGGCGTCCACGGGCCAGCAGATCGATGCCGATGCGATCCCCGGGATCACGACCATCGACGATGCCAAGCGGGTCGTCCCCAACGGGAACCTTGCTTCTCCCGTAATCGGCTTCACCAACGCCGCCGGGCAGGGCGCGGGCGGTCTCGAATACGGCGACAACCAGAAGTTGGCCGGCGTCAACGGCAAGGAGACGATCGTCGAGTCACCCTCGGGCGTGGCCATCCCGCAGTCGCCCGTGACCGACGAGGTCGCCACGACGCCCGGCACCGGTCTGGAGTTGACCCTCGACACGCAGCTGCAGTACGAGTCCGAGCAGGCGCTGGCCAAGGCCATCGAGTCCTCCAGCGCGGTCAGCGGCACCGCCGTGGTGATGGACGTCAAGACTGGGCAGATCCTGTCGATGGCCAGTCTGGTGGCCACGCACCCCGCTGCGTTGGGCGCGCCGACGAGCACCACCACCTCGGAGTCGGCGGGCGTCGTGCCGATCGGGCCATCAGATGCCGTCAACGAAGCTCCGAGCAACCTGGCGGTGACGCAGCTCTACGAGCCGGGCTCCGTCTTCAAGCTGGTGACGTTCTCGGCCGCCCTCCAGAACGGACTGATCAACCCCAACTCCGTGTTCACCGTCCCCGACCAGATACAGCTGGACGGCTCGACCTTCCACGATGCCGAGCCTCACCCGACCGAGCAGTTGACGGCCACGGAGATCCTGGCCCAGTCCTCCAACATCGGGACGTCCGAGATCGCCCAGGGCGTCGGCGAGACACGCCTGCTCAACCAGGTGAAGGCGCTCGGCTTCGGGCAGCCGACGGGGCTGGACTTCCCCGGAGAGTCACCCGGTCTGCTGGCTACGGCGGCGGATTGGGAGCCCACCGACTACGTCTCGCTGCCCATCGGCCAGGTGGACGCCGTGAGCGCGTTGCAGGTGCTCGACGCGTACAACGCCGTGGCCAACGGCGGTCTGTTCGTCGCCCCCAAGCTGGTGCAGGGCACCGTCAGCCCCTCCGGCGCGCTCACGCCGACGGCGCCGTCGCCGACCCACCAGGTGTTCTCTCCCTCCGTCGACACCGAGTTGACCTCCATGCTCGAGCAGGTGGTGGACTCGGGCACCGGGACCAGCGCCGCCGTCCCGGGTTACACCGTGGCCGGCAAGACCGGGACGGCCCAGATTCCGACCACGGGCCAGGACTCCTACGTCGAGGGCGCTTACATGGCGTCGTTCGTGGGGTTCGCGCCGGCGGTCAACCCCACGCTCTCCATGATCGTGGTCCTGGATAGGCCGACGCCCATATTCGGCGGTACGGTCGCCGCGCCTGTTTTCTCCCAGATCATGAGCTATGCCCTGCATCGGTACGACATCCCCACCACCCCCGGCGCCCAGACCGGCATCACGCCCGGTACGAGCACCGAGACTGCGACTGCCCAGGCCCAGGACATCACGTGACCCGGGCCTACACACCCATTGCGGGAGTGTCGCAGGGGTGTCCGGGGCATGCAACGCTGTCGGTTCGATCATGCGAACCGTGGCCATGAACCTCCTCTTCGACGACATAGAGGTCCTCGAGTCCGTCGGTGACCCCTCGACCGTCGAGGTCGCTGGCATCGCGCACGACAGCCGTCGGGTCGTCCCGGGGGACCTGTTCTGCTGTGTGCCCGGGCTCGTGAGCGACGGGCACGTCCACGCCACCGAGGCCGTCGACCGGGGCGCCGTCGGGCTCCTGTGTGAGCACTTCATCCCCGAGCTGCTGGCGCGCGACGTCGTGCAGACGCGGGTCGCTCCCGGCACGATGCGGCCCGTGATGGCTCGGCTCGCCGCCGCCTTCTACGGCTATCCGTCACGGGATCTCCTGATGGTCGGCGTCACGGGTACCAATGGCAAGACGACCGTGACACAGATTCTGGGTGATCTGCTCGGCGCAGCGGGGCACCCCACCAACGTCATGGGCACGCTGTCGGGCTCCCGCACGACTCCGGAGGCAACCGAGCTGCAGCGCGTACTGGCCGGTGCGCGCGACCGGCAGAAGTCCGACGGGCTGCGCCACGCCGTCGCCATGGAGGTCTCGAGCCACGCGCTGGTGCAGTCGCGGGTTGAGGGCATCCACTTCGATGTGGCCGTCTTCACCAACTTGAGCCACGATCATCTCGACTACCACGGGACCATGGAGGAGTACTTCGAGGCGAAGGCGACCTTGTTCACCTCCAGCCATGCCTTGCGAGGGGTCGTCCAGGCGGACGACCCCTGGGGCCGCCGCCTCCTGGAGCGAGCTCGGATTCCGATGGTCGCCGTCCACCATGCCGACGCGAGCGACGTGGTCCTGGCCGCCGGGCGGACCGAGTTCACGTGGCGCGGCCACCGCATCGTCACGCCGTTGACCGGAGCCGTGAACGTCGACAACACCCTGCTGGCGGCCGAGGCGGCGCTGGCGCTCGACCTGGACCCGGCGGCCATCGCGGCAGGCCTCGCACTGGTGGCGCCCGT
>DATNLP010000449.1:0-2946 GCA_035602795.1 Acidimicrobiales bacterium
CTGTTCGTCCAGACCGACGTCACCAAGCCCGAGCCGGTCATGGCGGCGGTGGACGCGGCCGTGGAGATGGCGCCGCTCAAGTCGTTGGTCAACTGCGCCGGCATCGGCTGGGCCACCCGGACCATCGGCAGGGACGGCGACTACGCGTCGGCCCACGACCTCGATCTCTACCGCCGGGTCATTGAGATCAACTTGATCGGCACGTTCAACTGCATCCGCCTCGCCGCCACCAAGATGAGCCTCAACGAGCCCGACGCCGACGGTGCCCGCGGCGCCATCGTCAACACGTCATCGGTGGCGGCGGAGGACGGCCAGATCGGGCAGGCGGCCTACTCGTCCTCCAAGGGCGGTGTCGTCGGCCTGACGCTGCCGGTCGCCCGCGACCTGGCCGTCGTCGGCATCCGGGTGAACACCATTCTGCCCGGGCTGATCGACACGCCGATTTACGGCGCCGGCGAGGGCTCCGACGCGTTCAAGGGCAAGCTGGCTCAGGACGTGCTGTTCCCGCACCGCTTGGGGTACTCCACCGAATTCGCCACGCTGGCGGTGGAGCTGCTCTCGAACTCCTACATGAACGCCGAGTCGATCCGCATCGACGCCGGCATCCGGATGCAGCCCAAGTAGACGGTCGCGCCGGGGGGGAGGCGACGACATGATCGATCCCGAGCTGGCGGCGTACGCCGACGCCATGCCGGTATTCGAGCTCACGGATCCCGTGGCGGCCCGGGAGGGCTTCGAGTCGCTGCTCGAGGGCCTCAACCTGGAAATCCCCGAGTCGCTCGGACTGCGGATCGAGAACCTCGCCGTGCCCGGCTGGGAGGGCGATCCCGAGGTCCCGGTGCGCGTCTACTGGCCCGAGGAGGCGGCGGCCGGCGCGCTCGTGCCCGGGATCCTGCAGATCCACGGCGGCGGCTTCATCGTCGGGAGCATCGAGACCGAGAACCTCGGTGCCGCCGTGCTGGCGGCCGAGGTGGGGGCCGTGGTGGTGTCGGTCGAGTACCGGCTGGCGCCCGAGCATGCGTACCCGGCGGCCGTGCACGACTGCTACGCCGCGCTGCGCTGGCTGCACGGTGAGGCGGGCGCGCTGGGCGTCGATGCCGAGCGCATTGCCGTGTTGGGGGGTAGCGCGGGCGGCGGCCTGGCGGCCGCCACGGCGCTGCTGGCCCGGGACCGAGGCGGCCCTCCCCTTTGTTTCCAGATGCTGCACATCCCCGAACTGGACGACCGGTTGGACACGCCGAGCATGCGGGCGTTCGTCGACTCGCCGGTGTGGAACCGACCTCTCGCCGTGCAGAGCTGGCGGGCCTACCTGGGCGAGCTGTCGGGACGCGACGACGTCCCCGTCTACGCGGCGCCCGCCCGGGCCACGGACCTGAGCGGGCTGCCGCCGGCCTATGTGTCGACGGCGGAGAACGACCCGCTGCGCGACGAGGGTCTGCTCTATGGGATGCGCCTGTTGCAGGCCGGCGTGTCGGTGGAGCTGCACCAGTTCCCCGGCACCTTCCACGGGTCGGCGATGGTGGTCTCGGCGGCCGTGTCCCAACGGGCCCACCGCGAGGCGTCAGAGGTCCTCCGCCGGGCGCTCGGCACCGAACGGGTCGACGCCGGCGCCGGCTGACGACGCGCCAGCACGGAGGGCGACGGGAGTGCTGCAGAACCGGGTTGTGGTGCCGGAGAGCGAGGGCGCTCAGTGGCTGACGGAGAGCGCGGCCACGGCGGCGAGCATGGCCAGGGGGGCGGTGAGCAAGCCGAGCGTGCAGGCGCGGCGCAGGTCGGGCCGCCCGCCGGCCCCGCGCCCCGCTCGCAACCACAAGAACCAGGCCAGCGATCCGGTGACGAACAGGTTCGGTCCGACGTTGAGGCCGATCAGCAACGCGGCCGGGTGCGGAGGCGGGCGGGCGGCCAGTAGCGACGCCGCCGGCAGGTTGTTGACCAGCACGCTGGCCAGAGCCGCCACCACGGTGGTGCTCAGCGTGTCGAGGTGCGCCAGCAGCATCTCGGGCCTCGACCACTGACGGCCCAGGGTGCCCAGCGCGACCGCCACGCCGAAAAGGCCGGCCAGGACGGGCGCCCCGAGCTGGCCCACGGCGACGGAGGGCGCCATGCCGTTGCGCCACCATCTGACGAGGATGGCCAGCACGCCGACCAGCGCGACCGGGAGGGCAGGGGAGCGGAGCGCCAGCATCAGGACGGTGACCGCGACGACGGCGGCCAGGCCGACACCGACGACAGGCGGCTCGGGCCGGTCCGGCGGGGTCAGCTTCGTCCCGAACGCCCGTCGATGTGCCACCCCGGCCACGACGGCGGTGACGAGGGCGGCCGACACCCCGGCGAGCGCCATCTGGTCGAAGAATTCCCGGCCGGAGACGGCGCCATGGCCCAGCACGATCAGGTTGGTGAGGTTCGAACCCGGGAGCAGCAACGACCCCGCGTTGGACAGGAGCAGGCAGGCGTACAACAGCGGCGCATCATCCTGACCCCGGCTGCGTGCCGCGTAGAGCAGCACCGGGGTGACGAAGGTGACGGACGTGTCGAGGTTGAGCAGCGTCGTGACCGCCACGACCAACACGCATCCGGCCGCATAGAGGACCACCCCACGTCCGCAGACGCGGGCGAGCGCGTGACCGGCGGCGGCGAAGAGCCCGTCCTCGTGCGCCACCAACCCGACCAGGAGGAGCCCGGCCACCAGGACGAAGGCCGGCCAGTCCTGCTCCGCGGCCGCCCGCGCCGCCCCGGGGGCGGCCAGCACCGCGGCCAGGGCGAGGGCTCCCCCCACAACGGCCAGGCCGGCCGGAGCGACACCCACCGGCTGTCGGAAACCCGGGATGCGCACGGTCGATCCGGGCCCGGGCGGGCGACCTTTCAAACCGGGCCCGTGGACAGGCGGGCCCGGCCGTGGCGGGACATGATGAGCCCGTGGGCGAGTGCATCTCCTTCCTGCACCCG
>DATNLP010000334.1:0-4639 GCA_035602795.1 Acidimicrobiales bacterium
AATCACCGGCCTGGCAACGTTCGACGAGCGCGCGATCACGATCAAGATCGACGTCGTCGCAGAGGCTTGTGAGCTCTTCCTGGCGTAGCGCCAATGTTCCGTCCCTCCAGCCGCCACTGTACTCCCCCGGCGGAGATCTTGCATTATGCCTGGGTCCCACCTCTTTTCGAAACCCCGAAATTCCTAATTTTCTGACAACGGGTGGTTGCGAGAGTAAATGGGGGTTGATACTGCAAAGTAAATAGGCATTGCATAAAAGTAGTCAGAACGTTGTGCTTTGAATCGTCTCTCACGGCTGTTTCCGCCGCACACCGCCCGCGACCAGGCCCGGTTACCGCAAGGTCACGTAGGACCTCCCGTTTTTCCCTCTGAAGGATGTGAACGGGGGAACGGCCGCCTAGCCCGACCGCGTTCATACGGAGGCCTCGGAAAGGGGGGACACGTCTTGGCTGACACGGGTGACTCGACCGGCGTCACTCCTCCCCGAACGGCCAGCCAGGACTCCGAGGCACTGACCCGGGCCGAGATGGCTCGGCGGCTCGGCACTCCGAGCGGGCGTCCCGAGGGGACCGCGGCCGTGCTGCCGCGGCCTTCCCGTCCGCTCAGCGAGGACGGGAAGATCGCCTCGACGGTCCGCGAGACGGGGAACATGTTCGCCACCGCCTTCGAGGCGCTGCGCCAGGCCCCGCTCAAGGGCGTTCCCCTCACCGAGTTCTTCGACCAGTGCTGGTTCCTGGCCCGGGTCACCACGCTGCCGCTCATTCTGCTGTCCATCCCCTTCGGCATGGTCATCGCGTTGGAGGTCGGCTCGCTGCTCCAGCAGATCGGCGCCCAGTCGCAGCTGGGTGCCGCCATGGTGCTGGCCGTCGTGCGCGAGCAGGCACCCGTGGCCACGGCGCTGCTCATCGCCGGTGCCGGCGGATCGGCCATGTGCGCCGACCTCGGCTCGCGCCGCATCCGAGACGAAATCAGCGCCATGGAGGTCATGGGCGTCAACCCGCTGCACCGCCTGGTGCTGCCCCGCCTGTTGGCGGCGACGCTCGTCGCCGTCCTGCTCGACGCGGTGGTCAGCGTGGCCGGCATCGCGGGCGGCCTCTGGTTCGGCACGCACTCCATCCACATCACCTCGGCCAGCTTCTTCGCCACCTTCGGCGAGCTGAGTCAGCTGGCCGACCTCGCCATCGCACTGGTCAAGGCGGCGCTCTTCGGCTTCATCGCCGCCATGGTCGCCTGTTACAAGGGGCTCTACTGCAAGAGCGGGCCGAAGGGGGTGGGCGACGCCGTGAACCAGGCCGTCGTCATCACGTTCATCCTCTCGTTCTTCGTGAACTTCCTCCTGACGGTCTTCTACTTCAACTTCATCCCGCAGAAGGGCATCTGATGGCGATCGACACCCCGGTGCGCCCTTCGGAGCCATCCGTGCTCGCCTCGGCCGGCAAGGTCGTCGTCGGCACGGGCGACACCGTGCTCAATGCCTTCGACGGCTTCTACGCGCAGCTGAAGTTCTACGTGCGCACTTTGAAGGCGTTGCCCCGCGCCTTGCGCTACCCCAAGGAGATCCTGGTCCTGATGTCGGACATCACCCTGGGGTCGGGCGCGCTCATCGTGGGCGGCGGCATGTTCTTCGTCGTCACGTCGATCGCCTTCTTCACCGGGACCGAGGTCGGTCTCGAGGGGTTCAACGGCCTGCAGCAGATCGGGGCGCAGGCATTCACCGGCGTCATCACGTCGCTGGCCAACACTCGCGAGATCACCCCGTTGGTGGCCGGCGTGGCGCTCGCCGCCCAGGTGGGCGCCGGCTTCACCGCGCAGCTCGGGGCCATGCGCATCTCCGACGAGATCGATGCGCTCGAGGTCATGGGGGTCAACAGTGTCGTTTACCTCGTGGCGACGCGGGTATGGGCCGCGCTGATCACGATGATCCCGTTGTACTTGGCAGCCCTTTTCGCCAGCTACCTGGCCTCCGAGCTGGTGGTGACCAAGTTCTTCGGCCTCTCCACCGGCACCTACACGCACTACTTCCGTTTGTATCTGCCGCCGCTCGACATCTTCTACTCGTTCCTCAAGGCGATGGTTTTCGCCGTCATCGTCACCTTCGTGCACTGCTACTACGGCTACAACGCCACTGGCGGCCCCGCCGGTGTGGGCGTGGCGGCCGGACGGGCCATCCGGCTCTCCATCATCCTGGTCGTGGTCGTCAACCTCTTCATGTCGCTGATCCTCTTCGGCGGCGTCAACGCCACGGCGAGGCTGGTCGGATGATCAGGCTGGTCCGCGTCCTCGTCGTCCTGGTCGTGGTCATCGGCCTCGTCTTCGGCACGATCACGCTCGTACGGCTGGCCAACGGCGACTTTGCCGGCGACTACCGGCTCGCCGGCACCTTCCCCAGCGCCGGCGAGGGGCTCAACCCCGGCTCCGCTGTCGTGTTCCGCGGCGTGCAGATCGGCCGGGTCTCGACCATCTCACTCCACCAGAACCAGGCCGAGGTCGCCGTCCTCATTGAGCCGTCGTTCCAGGTGCCGGCCACCGCCACCGCCACCATCGAGCCGGTGAACCTGTTCGGCGCCGAGCAGGTCGCCATCTCGACGCCGCACGGCAACTCGGACGCCGGTCCCTACCTGGCGCCGGGGTCGTCCTTCGCCCACACGTCGAGCAGTGACGAGCTGGGCGACCTCTTCGCGGCCGCCACGCCGCTCCTCAACAAGATCGACACGAACCACCTCTCGACCGTCCTGGGCGAGCTGTCAGAGGCGTCCGATGGCGAGGGGCCCAAGATCGCCGCCTCCATCGACGCCGGCACGCAGCTGGCGGGGCTCCTCGACAACACGGTCAACGCGCAGATCCTCGCTCTGGACTCTTTTGCCAAATTCGCCCAGGCCACCGCGCCGGCGGCCGCCGCCCTCAATGACCTCGACGCAGAGATCAACCAAGGACTGCCGTCGTTCAACGCGGAGGAGACCGATTACGAGAACCTCCTCAACACCCTCATCCCGTTCTCCAACCGGCTGGCCGACCTGCTCTCGACGTACCACCCCGACATCGTCACCATCCTGGAGTCCGGCGACAACGTGTCGCGGGTGCTGCTGGCGCAGCAGAACGAGATCGGCCAGGTCGTCCAGGGGGCATACCACTACTTCCAGAAGATCGCCGAAGGCGCCTCCGGCCTGAACACGCTGCCTGACGGCAGCACGTACGCCTACTTCAACACCTTCATCCTCTTCAACGACGTGAACAGCCTCGTGTGCAACCTCATCGCACCGCCGACGGGAGGCATGTCGTTCCTGCAGCCCATTCAGCAGGCCTTGGCCGGGAGCGGCTCCGCCTTCGACTGCTCGTCGGAGCTGGCCACCTTCAACGCGCTGCAGAGCCAGTCGTCGACCACGCCCTCCTCCGCCGCCACCACGTCGAGCTCGCCCACCGCAGGCGCCGCCAGTGCCGGCCAGGCCGCGGCCAGCCAGGCCTACGGCATGATCGGCCAGCCGGACACGTCCAAGCCCACCACCATCGGCGGCATCATCAACCAGTTGCTGGGGGGGGCGTCGTGAGGCTGCTCCACCACTTCCCCAAGTCGGCCTTCAAGTTCGCCGTCTTCGCGCTGGTGTGCCTGGTCCTCCTGGTCGGACTGGCGGTCAAAATCGGGAACATCTCGCTGTTCAGCAGCCGCCACACCCTCGACGCCCAGCTGAGCGACGTCACCGGTCTGGCCACCGGCGACGACGTCAACATCGCCGGGGTGCCGGTAGGGCAGGTCTCGAGCATCGGCGTCCAGCACGGGCACGCGCTGATCGTCATGAGCATCAACGACTCCGTCAGCGTGCGCCGTTCCACCGACGTCGGCATGCGCTGGCACAACGTCATCGGCCAGAAGGAGATAGAACTCTTCCCCGGGCCGTCGGGCCCCGTCCTGCCGCCCGGTGCCACCATCCCGCTCAACCACGACGTCACCGACGGCAGCATCGACACGTTCTTGAACTCGCTCGGGCCGGTGCTCTCCGCCATCAACCCGACCCAGGCCAACGAGTTCGTCGAGAACGTGTCCGGAGCGCTCGAGGGTGACACGGCCCAGATCGACCAGCTCATCAACAGCGGCGCCGCCGTGTCGAACACGGTGGAAGCGCTCGACACCCAGGTGGGCCAGATCATCGGGAACCTCGACCAGGTGCTCACCGCGCTGGCCTCGCGCTCGGGCGACATCGACTCGCTAGTGACCAACCTGCAGACGGTGTCCTCGGCGCTGGCGTCGAAGAACACGCTGCTCGACGACGTGGTGGGCAACCTCTCACAGGTGGCCACAGACATGGCCAACCTGATCGGGAACAACCACACCACCATCACCAGCACCATCGACAACCTGCAAGCGGTGGCGGCCGACGTGCAGAACAACCAGCAGAACCTGGCCGCCAGCCTGTCCACTCTGGGCGAGGGGCTGGCGCCCTACATCCAGATCTCCCAGTGGGGGCAGTGGTTCGCCGTGCAGACCATCTACACCTGTCTGGCCAACCAGACGGCGTGCTCGTACTACGAGCCGGGGAATCCGCCGGCCGGCTCGGGCCCGCTCGGCAGCCCACCGTCCTCGTCCCCGCTCTCCGCGCCCTCGGCGGGCACGTCCACCCCGAGCGCCGCATCGAGCACAGCCCCC
>DATNLP010000504.1:0-3355 GCA_035602795.1 Acidimicrobiales bacterium
AGCCGGAGCACGGGCTCGGGGCCGGTGGGGCGGCCGCTGCCGGCGCCGAGACCGGAGCCGGTCCCGGGACCGGGTGTGGGTGCGTCGGTTGTCTCCGCCTTGACGACCATTGGAACCTCCCGGCGCAGAGGATACCGAGGCGTGCCGGGGCACTCGGAGGCCGCCTTCGCCTGGCTCAGCTGACCGGCCGGCCCGCCTGCCCGGAGCGCCCGGAGCGCCCGCAAGTCGCCCCCGAAATCCATGTGGCAGCCCCATCGGCCATCATCGCGTCATGTCGTCATCGTCCTCAGCCGCCGAGATCTCCTCGCTGACCTCCACCCTCCAGGAACAGCACCAGCGGGTCACCGCCATGATCGATTCCGCCCTCGAACGGGGCGACGAGGACATGGCCCACGAGCTCATCGCCGTGGAGCGGTCGCTGGGGGGCGCGCTCCGGCGGCTGCAGCGCTACGAGAAGTCCTCGCAGCGCTGAACGCGGCGGGCCGGTCGGGGCCGGTCGGCCGGTTAGACGCGATTGGGCGGTCAGCCCGTTAGACGGTCAGCCGGTTAGACGGTCAGACGGTCAGACGGAGTAGAGGACCAGCTCGTGACCGAGCAGCGAGGCCGCCGTGCGGAGCACGGCCTGACGCTGAGCCACCACGGCGCAATTCCGGCGTTCGGCCAACTCCACCACCGCTACCACGCTCAGCTCGGAGGTGTCGCAGCGGGCGGCCAGCTCGCCAGAGCGCCGGGCCGCCTCGCCGGTGAACGGCTCAACCTCGGTCCCTTCCAGCAGCTCCGCGATGCGATCGCTGCGGGCCTCGATCCGGTACCCCTCGGCCACGGTGACCGCCGGGATCACCGGGACGATCCCGTTACTCAAAGCCGCCCGGTGCAGGGCCCACATCACCCGGTCACCCCGGGCGGCGGCGTGCAGGGCGCCCAGTCCGTAGACCAGACCCTCCCTCCGGCTCGAGGTCACCGCCGCCGGACGCGGGAGGCGACGCCGGACACCCCGGAGCGCAGGCGTGCGAGCAGCGCTTCGCCGGCTGCCAGCTCCTCGGCGCTCAGCGAGCCGGTTTCACCCTCCCAGGCGGCCACGCCCCGAAGCCCCTGGCGTACCCGCAGCTGCCGTTCGGCCGCCGTCGAGAGCCAGGCGCTGAAGGAGACCCCGTCTTCCTTGGCCGCCAGTTCGACCGAAGAGGCCACCTCGTCGTCCAGAGAGACCGATCGCTTGGTGACCATCGTCTCACATGGTAGCACCCGGAGTATTACCGGATGCAGGCGCCAAAAGACAAGCCCCGCGGCGCAAACACCAATGCCGGCCCGAAGGCCGGCATTGGGCGAGTCGGCCAGGAGGCGGATCCCAGCACAGACTCTTTTGGAACCAGGTGGCGGGAACCGGTTCCGCCATAATGGTAGCGCTTGAGTTCCCCCATTTCAGCCCGACAAACGCGAATTGCCTAAAAAGGGGCCAAAAGTCCCATCGCGCGCCGATTACCGCACGTAAGGACAGAAGTCATTCAACACGCAGAGGGCGCAGCGGGGCTTTCGTGCAACACATGTGTTCCGGCCGTGCAAAATCATGCGCAGGCTGAAGGCACCCCGCTCCTGGGCCGGCACCAACGCATTGAGGGCGAGCTCCACCTTGACCGCGTCGCCCTGCTCCTTGGGGTCCATCTCGTCGAGCAACCCGAGACGCTTGCTGACCCGGAGCACGTGGGTGTCGACGGGAAGCCCCGGGGCGCCGAAGTCCACGCTCCGCACCACGTTGCCGGTCTTGCGCCCGACGCCGGGCAGAGTCACCAGATCCTCGAGCTTCTCCGGCACCTCGCCCCCGAACCTCTCGGCCACGGCAGAGGCCATGCCGATGAGGCTCTTGGTCTTGGCATGGAAGAAGCCTGTCGAGCGGATGATCTCCTCGACGTCCTCCGGGTTGGCCGCGGCCAGCGCGGCCGGGTCGGGGTACTTGGCGAAGAGGACCGGGGTCACCATGTTGACCCGTGCGTCGGTGCACTGTGCCGAGAGGATGGTCGCGGCGAGGAGCTGGAACGGGTTGTCGTGATCGAGCGCGCACAACTCCTTCGCGGTACCTGGGTAGAGGACGGCTAGGCGCTCGATCACGAGCCGGGCGCGGCCCTTCGGGCTCCTCGGCTTCGCCACCCGCTCACGGTACCGGGTTACGTTGGCCGGCGTGGACGCCCCCGACGGCATGGAGTTGGTCGACCTGGCTGTCCTCGGTGACTCCGAGCGGACAGCGCTAGGGGAGCTCTTGGCGCGCGCCGCGTCGGCCGACGACCACCCGGCCCTGCCCGAACCCGAGCGCCGCGCCATCGCCGCCGGAAGGGGCGGGCGCGCTGTCGTGTCGCGCGTCGGCGGGCACCTCGTCGGCGTCGCATTTCTCTTCCCCGCCCGAGACGGGTCGACGGCCTTGCACGTCGTGGTCGACCCCGACCATCGGGACGGCGGCGGGCTGGCCTTCGCCCTGGCGGAGCTCGCGGTGGCAGAGGTCGGCGACGCCGCCTCCGTACATCTGTGGGCCATGCGGGCCGGACTCGAGAACGACGACCTGGCCCGCGCCCTGGGCTTCGAACCCGAGCGCGACCTTCTCCAGATGCGCGTCCCACTCCCCCTCGCCGCCTCCGTCGTCGACGCCACCCGGCACCTGCCAACTCGGCCCTTTCTCGCCGGGCGCGACGAGGAGGTATGGCTGGACACCAACAACCGCGCCTTCGAAGGCCACCCCGAACAGGGCGGGTGGACCATGGCGCAGCTGCGTGAGCGCATGGCCGCCGACTGGGTCGACTTGGACGGCTTCCTGGTCGCCGACGCCCCCGACGGCGACGGGCTCATAGGGTCGTGCTGGACCAAGGTGCACAGAGCCAGCACGCCGGTGCTGGGCGAGATCTACGTGATCTCCGTCGATCCCCGCTTTCACGGGCAGGGCTGGGGCCGCTCCCTCACCGTGGCGGGGCTGGTGTCGCTGGCCGCCCGCGGCGTGCCGGTGGGCATGCTCTACGCGGATGCCACCAACGAGTCCGCCGTGACGCTCTACCGTTCGCTCGGGTTCTCGATCGACCACATCGACCGGTCGTACCGTCGCGACCCGGCCGCCTGAGCGGTAGGCCGGGCGGGGCTCAGTTCAGGCCCGTCCCGATGGCCCGCCCGATGCCATAGGTCACCGCGGCCGCCACCGCCGTCACCGCCAGCTGGCGCAGCGCCGACACCACGGCCGAGCGCTCGGTGAAGCGGGCCAGCACGACACCCACCACCAGCGCGGCCACGGCGCCCAGCGCGACCGACAGCAAGATCGCCGTGGTGCCCGACGTGAACAACCACGGTGCCAGCGGGATGAACGCGCCGACCGCAAAGGTGA
>DATNLP010000338.1:0-13688 GCA_035602795.1 Acidimicrobiales bacterium
CGACGGCGTCGAAGATGGCGCCCGGTCCCGGGGCTCGCAGGGCGCGGTCCACCTCGGTCCCGGACCGCGGCAGCTGGGTGGTCAGCACGACCAGGGGCGCGACCGCGTTGGCGGCCATGACGTGGGCCCGCCCGAGCGCGCGCCACACCGTCTCGGACCTGGCCATGCCGCCGCGATAAGCCGAGTGGGGTCCGGCCAGGTCGAAGTACCAGGTGCGCCCGCCGGCGTCTGCGGCGACGAAGCTCACGGCGAGGCCGAGCCCGCGCAGGCGCTGATTGGAGCGGATGGAGGTGAAGCCGGCGGCCTCGAGCGCATCGCGGGCCAGGCAGGCCGCCGACGCGCCGTCGGCTCGCACCACGGCGCCCGTCGCCGTCGTCGGCGACTGGTCCGGCTCGGCTCCGATCCCCACCTCCTCGCCGGCCAGACGGGCCAAGGCGAGCTCCACGTAGGCCGGGTCGAGGTCGTAACCGACGGCGTCACGGCCGCAGCGGCGAGCGGCCAGCAGCGCCGAGCCGGACCCGCAGAAGGGGTCGACCACCAGGTCGCCCCGATACGTGTAGAGCTCCATCAGCCGCTGCGGCAGCTCGACGGGGAAGGGGGCGGGGTGCTGCACCCGCACCGCGCTCTCGGGCGGGATGTCCCACACGTCGAGCGTGAGGGTCATGAAGTCGTCGGCCGAGATGGTGCTCTCGTGCGGGAGCTCCTCGCGGCGGCGCTCCTTGGGGCTGCGCGCCCGCCCGAAGCGGCCCTTGGAGGCCACGACGACGCGCTCGGTCACGTCGCGCAGCACCGGGTTGGCGGCCGAGCGGAAGGAGCCCCAGGCGCACGAGCCGCTGGCGCCCTCGCCCTTCTGCCAGACGATCTCGCCGCGGGGGAGAAGGCGCAGGTCGTCCTGCAGGATGGCCATGACGTCGGCCGACAGGCTCCGGTAGGGCTTGCGACCCAGGTTGGCCACGTTGACGGCGATGCGCCCACCGGGCTCGAGCACCCGCTTGCACTCGGCGAACACGTCGCGCAGCAGCTCGAGGTACTCGATGTAGGACCCCGGCACCCCTTCGCGGTCGAGCTCCTCCTCGTACCGCTTACCGGCGAAGTACGGGGGCGAGGTGACGACGAGTGCCACCGAGTCGTCCGGCACCACCTCCATCCGGCGGGCGTCGCCGCAGAGGCACCTCACGCCCGGCTCGTGCGGGGTCACGTGCTCGTCCGCGCTCAGCTCGGGCGCCTCGAAGCGCGCGTAGAAGGCGTCCGCTACGTGGGACTCTCGGCGCCCG
The DNA here is from genome assembly GCA_035602795.1 of Acidimicrobiales bacterium. Taxonomy (GTDB): domain Bacteria; phylum Actinomycetota; class Acidimicrobiia; order Acidimicrobiales; family RAAP-2; genus Bog-473. Next base: position 1,275 of record DATNLP010000338.1, read on the forward strand.
ACACCGAAGTTGGACGTGGAGGTGGCGGTGCGGCGGCGGGGGGGCATGGGCTCGGGCGAAACGCTACCGGGCGGTCTGCCGGGTCAGGGTGATGTGGGCCACGGCGAAAAGGTACGGAACGGCTGTGACAGGGCGGGCATGGCCGTCGCGTCGAGTTCGGCGACGGGCGCCCGCACCGCATCGAGCCAGGCCCGCCCGACGTCGCCGGGGGCGGGGTCCGTCCGCCGACCTAATCTGCCGCGGTGGCCCCCTCGAAAGGTGCACCGCCCCTCTCCCGGCTCTACGGCGAGACTCAGGCACGGCTCGTCGCGCTGGTCCAGGGACTGGACGAGAGGGACCTGGTTACTCCCGTACCGGCCTGCCCGGGGTGGAGCGTGCGCGACGTGGTGGCCCACCTCACCGCGGTCGCCGAGGACGTGCTGGAGGGGCGCTTGACCGGGCCACCCTCCGCGGAGCAGACGGCCGCCCAGGTGGCCCGGTTCGAGGACCGGTCCCCGGCCGAGGTCCTGGCCCGCTGGGACGACTTGGCGCCGCAATTCGCCGACATGATCGACGCCTTCGAGGTGTGGCCGGCTGTGCTCGACGTGGCCGCCCACGAACAGGACATCCGTGGTGCGGTCGGCGAACCCGGGGCGCGCGACGCCGAAGTGGTCCGGCTCGGGGCCGATCGCCTGCTGATCTGGCTGCAGCCTCCCGTGGCGCTCCGGGTCCTGGTGGAGGACGACACCTACGACGTCGGCCCCCAGGGTGAGGCTGCGCTCGTGCTGCGGACGGACCGCTTCGAGGCGTTCCGGTGGCGCCTGGGGCGCCGGAGCAGGGTCCAGCTGGCCAACCTCGACTGGACCGGTGACGCGGCACCCGTGCTCGACCACCTGGTGGTGTTCGGCCCGGCCCCGAGCGACATCGACGAATAGACCCGTCCAGGTCCGGGGCGCATGAAGCTCACGCTCGACCCGCACGACACCTACAACCGGGGAGACGACGTCGAGCGCGCGCCGCGCTTCCTCGACCGCAAGGACATCAAGCCGCTCTACCACCGGGTCGAGAAGGACTCACACAACTTCGGCCGGGTCTTCGTTCACTTCCGGCCGAAGTAGGCGCTCCGCGTGGCGGAACCCGTGGTGCACTGCTCCGCGGTGGCGTTATCATCGCCCGAGGCCCCTGACCGGGATTAGTGGTTCTGGTCCCGATTCGTGGTCGAGATGCCCATGCAACGGACACCGGGGGCGATGCACTGGAGACGACGATCGTGGGTTCGTCTCGCTACCCTGTTCGGAGGACTGGTGGCCGTCTCCACGCTGGCAGCTGGTTGTGGCGACCAGGAGCCTGTACCGGAGGCGCAATCACACGAACGGAACGTCGCCAGCCACGACATCCCCGATGACGCCGACATCCACTTCGTCTTGTACGGATGGGAACCAGGCGTCACGGTCGAGGTGGGAGACGACAAGACGTTCGACGATGGCCTGCCGACCAAGACCGTCGATTGCGGGGACCAGGTTCAGGGCCAGCCGTGCAATACGACCTTGAGCTCGGTCCCGACGCGAGACCCTCTGACTATCACGTTCCCCGAGTTGCCCGCCCAGTACGGAGCGTCGTCGGGGACCTACTTCTCGTGGCAGTGGCCCGTGCAGACATCTGGGGCCTCCTGCGATCAGGAGCAGTCGGTGTTGGAGGCCGCCCTCAAGGTCAACCACACTCCACCGCAGTCGGCCAATCTCGTCTGTCACATCAAAATTGCCGGGTACGTGACGATCGAGGCGTACTGGCGCAGCGGCACCGTGGACCTGTGTTACGACGGACCGGGTAATGCCGAGGTCACGCCCCAGACGCTCTACATCTACTCGGTCGTGGACTTCCCCGGCCGCGTGCCCCCACCGCCAAAAATGAGTTCCACGGGTTGCGCACCTCCGAGTGCTCCCTTGGCAGACCGAGTCGGCAATGGCACACCCGACGAGGGCGGCACTGGCCCCACCGGTAACTCCCCGGGCGATCTTGGCGAGGGCGGCGACACCGGCAACACCGCGGGGGAGGGCGACCAGGGCGTACCCGGCGAGGGCGGCACCGGCCCCACCGGTAGCTCTGGTTGATCTCTGGTTGATCGGTGCTCTCGAGCCGCAAAGACGGCGTGACCCGCAGTTCATCCCTGGCTGGGCGGACTCCGAATCGCTGACACCCCCGCCCGTAGATGTCGCGCCCGGGGAGAGGCAGAAGCTCCCTATGCGTGCTCGACCGCCGCCGCCTCACCCAGCCCGAGCAGCGCGACCGCCTCCTCGCGCATCTGCACCTTGCGCACCTTGCCCGTCACCGTCATGGGGAACTCCTCCACGACGCGCACGTAGCGAGGGATCTTGTAGTGGGCCAGCTTGCCCGAACAGAACTCCCACAACGTCTCGGCCGTCAGCACCTCCGCCCCCGGGCGTAGCTGCACCCAGACCATGAGCTCCTCGCCGTAGCGAGCATCGGGCACGCCGATCACCTGGGCGTCGAGGATGTCGGGGTGCGAGTAGAGGAACTCTTCGATCTCGCGGGGGTAGATGTTCTCGCCGCCCCGGATGACCATGTCCTTGATGCGCCCCGTGATGTTCACGTAGCCCTCGTCGTCCATGACGGCCAGGTCGCCGGTGTGCATGTAGCGTGCCGCGTCGATCGCCTCGGCCGTCCGCTCGGGCTCACCCCAGTAGCCGAGCATGACCGAGTAGCCGCGGGTGCACAGCTCCCCCGGCGTGCCGCGGGGCACCGTGCGACCGGTCCCGGGGTCGACGATCTTCACCTCCACGTGCGGGTGCACGCGGCCGACGGTCGAGACCCGGCGCTCCAGCGAGTCGGACGCCGCCGTCTGCGTCGACACGGGGGAGGTTTCGGTCATGCCGTAGCAGATGGTCACCTCCTCCATCCCCATCCGCGTCACCACCTGTTTCATCACCTCGACCGGGCAGGGCGAGCCGGCCATGATCCCGGTGCGCAGGCACCTGAGGTCGTAGTCATCGAAGCCCGGGTCGGCCAGCTCGGCGATGAACATCGTCGGCACTCCGTAGAGCGAGGTGCAGCGCTCCTGCGCCACGGCTGCGAGCGTCGCCCCCGGGTCGAAGCCCGGGGCCGGGATCACCATGGTGGCGCCATGCGTCGTGCAGCCGAGGTTCCCCATCGTCATGCCGAAGCAGTGGTAGAAGGGCACGGGGATGCAGACGCGGTCGGCCTCGCTATAGCCGCACAGCTCTCCGACGAAGAACCCGTTGTTCAAGATGTTGTGGTGGCTCAGCGTGGCGCCCTTCGGGAAGCCCGTCGTCCCCGACGTGTACTGGATGTTGATCGGGTCGTCGGTTGACAAGGTCGCCGCCACCTCGGCGAGGCGCGCCGCGTCAGCCTCCGTCCCGGCCAGACGGTCCCACCCGGCCGACCCGATGATCGTGACCTCGCGCAGCCCGGCGCAGCCCGGCCGCACCTCGGCGATCATCCGCTCGTAGTCCGACGTCTTGAAAGCCGACGCCGCCACCAGGTGCGCGATGCCGGCCTGATTGAGGACGAACTCCAGCTCGTGGGTCCGGTAGGCCGGGTTGATGGTGACCAGGATGGCGCCCATGGACGCGCTGGCGAACTGGAGCAGCGCCCACTCGGGACAATTGGGGGCCCAGATGCCGATCCGGTCGCCAGGTCCGATGCCTGTGCCCAGCAGCCCGGTGGCGAGGCGCTCGACCTCGGCCGCCAGCTCGGCGTAGGTCCAGCGCCGGCCCGAGGGGACGTCGACCAGGGCCTCGTTCCTGGGCACGCGGGCGGCGGTCCGGCCCAAATTCGCCCCGATGGTGTCGCCCAGCAGCGGAGTGGCCGACGTGCCCGACGAGTAGGAGGGGAGCACTGCCCCGGCGGACGATCTGTTGTCCAGCCCTGACCCGGTCATGGGCGTCACCTCCCCTTCGGCCCTGAACCGGCTGCCATGTTGGCGTACTTCGTGGGCTGCTGTCTCCACCCCGAGGGCGGCGCGACCAGCCGCGCACCTCGAACTTCTCGCCCACCTCCGCCCGGCGGGCCTGCAGCTCGCGGTGGCTCAAGTTCTCCACCGGCTCGTCGAGGCCGAAGCTCGCCTCGGGATGGGGGCGTCGCCGGGCTACATCTCGTAGACGACGAAGGACGTCGGGTGCCCGACCACGTCGTAGAGCGAGCGGGCGCGCCCGTTGTACTGCTGGGTGTGCCAGTAGAGCCGGGGTGCACCGTGCTGGGCGGCGGCCGCCTTGACCGCCTGCAGCAGGGTTCGCCCGACGTCGCCGCCCCGGGCGGCCGGGCTGACGAAGAGGTCCTCGAGGTAGCACTTGGGCTGCCGGGACCAGGTCGAGGCATGCACGACGCAGTTGGCCAACCCGATGCCGCGCCCGGCCTCGTCCAGGGCGAGCAAGCCGAACAGCCCTTCCTCGCCGGCGGTCAGGCGCTCGAAGGTGGCCCGGGTGGTCTCCTCGGGCAGCTCGGCCCGGTAGAAGGCCAGGTAGCCCTGCCACAAGGCCCGCCAGTCGTCCCAGTCGGCCGCCTGGAGGCCGCGGATGGTCGCCATGGCCCCCAGCTTCGCACCGGCCGCCTCCGCCCGCCCCCGAGCCGGGCCGGCGCAGTACCCGGGGGGCGGAAAGTGGGGGGTGAGGCGCCGTCAGGCGAGAGGAAGCCGGAGTCGTCGCGCCACGTCGAGCGGCGACTCGGCCATGCCGGCGCCGAGCAGCTGCGCATCCGCACTGACGAGGGCGACGTCCAGCGCTTCGGCGGCGGCCACCCAGGCGGCGTCGTAGTACGTCAGTCCGTGCTGCTGGCCGACGACCGCCGCCCGGCGGTGCCAGTCGAGACCGAGGGCCAGGGGAGCACCGCAGATGGTCACGACGTCGGTGAGCTGGTCGGCCACCGCGGTGCCCGACCAGCCGAGGGAGCGCAGGAGGACGTTGCCCATCTCGTAGAGCGCGAGGTCGATGATGCGCGACTGCACGTCACCGCGGGTCGTGGCGTCGCGCAGGGCGCGCGCCTCGGGCACCTGGGACTCTCCGGCCAGGTGGAACCACTTGATGAGGACCGACGTGTCGACCAGGACCGTCGTCACGCGGGACGGTCCCGGTCCCTCCTGACCAAGGAGGCGGCCTCGAATGTCCCGGCGGAGCGGAAGCGCTCTTCGGAGCGGGCGATGGCCTCGGCCACGGCGACCGGACGCGGCCGGGCCAGCTCGCTCCGAGCCGCCTCGGCGAGCAGCGCGCTCCGGCTGGTGGAACGGCGACGGGCTTCCTCGTCGATCTCACGGAGCAGGTCGTCGGGGATGGAGACCATCACTTTGGACATACCTTGAGTATATCTAGCAGTATTGCCGTGCGTTTGGGGTGGCCGCCCGCGGACTTCGCTCCTCTCCCCCTCCGGGGGGCAGGGTGCCGCCCGTCCCAGTTCCGGCCCTGCCCACATCGGAGAACGGTCGGCGGCCGGGGCGGCCGGGGCGGCCGGGACGGCGAAGGGGTGCGGGGAGCGGGGCGGCGAGGGGTGAGGGAAGCGGCGGCTACGGGCCGGGCCGCTTGCCACGGCCACGCGGGGACCGTTCGTTCCCCTCGAACTTCTCGCGCACCTGGGCCCGGCGCTGCTGGATGTCGCGGTGGGTCAGGCTCTCGTGGGACGCATCCAGGCCGAACCCGGCCTTGAGGCTGGAGAGGTCGGGCGACCAGTCGGCCTGCTGCTCGAGGCCGAGCTGGCTCATGATGCGCTCGCCGTGCTTGGTGGCGAACATGAGCGCGATCGCCTCGACCTCGGCGAAGAGGTCGAGGTCGGGCGCGAGTGCGGCGATGGAGCCGTCGAGGAACATCAGGTTCTTGACGAAGAGCATGAGCTCCTTGGGCATGCGAGCGCCGAGGGCGAGCAGCGACTTGATGGAGCGCTGCATCTCGGCCACCAGCTCGTCGGGCGTCATGGCGGTGGGGTCGACGGGCGGTCGGTCGAGCCCGAGCTGGTCGATGACGTACTGCACGTCGACGTCGTCGGGGAAGGCGCCCAGGTCGCGCATCGCCGCCACCTGGGCGGGGATGTCGGCGTTGGTGGCGCCCACCAGGAGGGCCAGCAGGGCCAGGCGCTTGGCCTCGGTCAGCCGGCCGGTGATGCCGAAGTCGAGCAGGGCGATCTTGCCCGAGGGGAGCACGAACAAGTTCCCGGCGTGCAGGTCGCCGTGGAAGATGCCGTGCATCATGCAGCCCTCGAGGAAGCCGATCATGCCGGCACGCACGACCGCCTCGGTGTCGATCCCGGCCGCGTGCATGCCCGCCACGTCGCCGTACTTGAACCCGTCGAGGCGCTCCATGACGAGCATGCGGCGCGTCACCAGGGTGGGGTGCGGCCGCGGGATCACGAAGTCGCGCTGGCCCAGCTCGGCGTAGACCAGGGCCAAGTCGAGCATGTTGTCGGCCTCCAGACGGAAGTCGAGCTCCTCCACGATCGTCTCGGCGAACAGCTCGACGAGAGCGGGCGGGTTGGCCAGTGCGGCGACGGGGATGCGGCCGACCAGGTGCGGCGCCAGCCAGGCCATGACGGCCAGGTCCTGGTGCACCCGCTTGGCCACCGACGGGCGCTGGATCTTGATCACCACGTCGGTGCCGTCGCGCAGCGTGGCCGCGTGCACCTGGGCGATGGAGGCGGCGGCGAGCGGCGCGTGCTCGACGTGGGCGAAGACGTCGCCGATGGGGCGGCGCAGCTCCTCGGTCAGCACCTGCTCGACGACCGGCCAGGGCTCGGCGGGCACCTGGTCCCGGCACCACTTGAACTCGGCCACCAGCGCCGGCGGGAAGATGCCGTCGCCCGAGGCGATGATCTGACCCAGCTTGATGTAGGTCGGCCCCAGATGCTCGGCCGCCACCCGCAGGCGGTGCGAGAGCCCCTCGACCGAGGCGTCACCGCCCCGCTTGCGCTCCTTGAGGTACCACAGGCCGAGCGCGGGTCCGAGGTGGCGCAGGGTGGTGAACAGGCGCGCCCCCGGCGGCAGCGCGCTCGGCCGCACCAGGCGGGGGATGGAGGCGGTGAGGGCGGCCCGCACCGCGGGCAGGCCGTGGCGCCAGCTGAGGGAGGCCGGGTCGACCGTCCACGGCCCGGTGTCGGTGAACACGCCGACGGCAGTGTCGGGGGACGCCACGACCGGCGAGTGTAGGGCTCCGCGTGCGGGGCCCCCGTTGCCCCGGCTCAGGTGCGGGCCGCCGCGTCCCGGCAGCCCTCGAGGTCGTCGAAGGCGCGGGCGACGTCGTCGGGGGTGAAGGCGAAGAACAGCGCGGCCACGGCGTCGGCGCCGGCCTCGGCGTACTCGGCCACCCACTCGGGTGTCAGCTGGTGGAAATAGGGGCACACGGTGACGCGCAGGTCGCGGCGCGTGCGCCCGGCCGCCTCGAGGTGGACATCGAGCTCGGCCAGGCCGGCGGCCAGCTCGTCGGGGGAGCGATTGAAGGTGTGCCAGCCCTGCGCGCGCGTGGCGGCGCGTCGCAAGGCGGCCGGTGTTTCGCCGCCGACGTGGAGGGGCGGGTGGGGCTGCTGGACGGGCTTGGGGAACATCTCGCAGGGCGGGAGGTCGTAGGTCTCGCCGTGGAAGGAGGACGTGTCGTCGACCCAGAGCGTGCGCAGCACCTCGAGGTACTCGTCGGTGCGCCGGCCCCGGTGCTCCCAGGGCACGTTGAGCGCGTCGAACTCCTCCTTGAGCCAGCCCACGCCGATGCCGAGGTCGACGCGGCCGCCCGAGAGCCAGTCGAGCGTCGAGACCTCCTTGGCCACGTAGACGGGGTTGCGCTGAGGGAGCAGCAGCATGGCCGTGCCGAGGCGGACCGTGGAGGTGCGGGCGGCCAGGTAGGTCAAGGTGACGAGCGGCTCGAGCAGGCCGCTGCCGGGCGGGGCCGGGATGCGGCCGTCCGCGGCGTAGGGGTAGTGGCTCTGGTACTCGGGGAAGAGCACGACGTGCTCGCCCACCCAGATGGTGCCGATGCCGCGCTCCTCGGCGCCGGTGGCGACGAGGTCGAGCAGCTCGGGTGAGGTCATGGGGCTGGCCGTGGGCAGCCAGAGGTCGAAGCGCACGCTCACGCCCCGATGCCGCGCAGGACGAACTCGCACATTTCGTCGGCCGCCCGGGTCGCCGGGATGGGGTCGGGCTCGCCGGCGCGTACGGACAGCGCGCCGTAGACCTGTTGACCGATCAGGTTGACGGTCCGCTCGGGTTCGAGGTCGAGCCGGAAGTCGCCCGACGCCATGCCGGACCGCACCAGGTCCTCGAGCAGGCGGATCATGTCGAGGCCGATCATCATGAGCGCGCCGCCGACCGCGGCCGAACCGGCGGCGCCGGCGGTGGCCTGGGTGGCCATGGCGAGGCGGAAGAACGCCGGGCTCTCGTCGATGCGCTCGAGCAGGCCGAGCATGAGCACGCGCAGCCGCTCTGGGGGCGGGGCGTCGACCTCGGTGACGGCGGCGATGGTGTCCAACATGGCGTCGTACATCGACTGCAGGCAGGCGCGCAGGAGCTCGTCCCGGTTGGCGAAGTACACGTAGACCGTCGAGCGGGCCACGCCGGCCTCGGTGGCGATCTCGTCCATGGAGACCTCGGTGGTGCCGCGGTCGCCGAAGAGACGGCGCGCCGTGTCGAGGATCTGGTCGCGGCGGAAGTCGCGGATGACGTCCTTCAGCGCGTCGGGAGCGCGGCGGGCCACGATGCGGTACTCGCCTCAGCCCACCGGCTCAGGAGCCGACGCGGGAGGAAGGGGTGAAGGCCACGGGCAGGTGCTTGACGCCACTGATGAACCGCGACTGTAAGCGCTGGGCGTCGCCGGCCGCCCTGATGTCGGGCACGCGGTCCAGCAGGTGCTCGAACATGACCCGGATCTCCATGCGGGCCAGGTTGGCCCCGAGGCAGAAGTGGGGGCCGCCGCCGCCGAAGGCGATGTGCGGGTTGGGGTCGCGGGCGATGTCGAAGGTGTCGGGGTCGGTGAAGACGTCCTCGTCCCGGTTGGCCGAGGCGTGGAAGAAGACGACCTTGTCGCCGGCGGCGATGGCGGTGCCGCTCAGCTCGACGTCACTCATGGCGGTGCGGCGGAAGTTCATGACCGGGGTGACGAAGCGCAGCATCTCCTCGACGGCGCTGGGCAGGAGCTCGCGGTTCGCCACGAGGCGCTGCCACTGGTCGGGGTGCTCGAAGAAGGCGTGCATGGCGCCGGACATCAGGTTGCGCGTGGTCTCGTTGCCGGCCACGGTGAGGAGGAGGAAGAAGAGCTCGAGCTCGAGCTCGCTCAGTTGCTCCCCGTCGACCTCGACGGTGGTGAGCACGCTCATGAGGTCGCCGTGCGGCTCGGCGCGCTTCTTGGCGAACAGCTCGCCCGCGTAGGCGTACAGCTCCATGGCGGCGTCCATGGCCTCGGAGGCCTCGCTCTGGTACTCGGCGTCCTCGCTGCCCACCATGCGGTTGGACCACTCGAACATCTTGTGGCGCTCGTCGTGGGGAACGCCGAGGAGCTCGGCGATGACCTGGAGGGGCAGCTCGGCCGAGAGGTCGGTCACGAAGTCGGCCTCCCCCCGCTCGATCACCTGGTCGATGATGGCGTCGGTCGAGCGGTGGATGCTGGCCTCGAGGTCGCGCACCATGCGAGGCGTGAACCCCTTGTTCACCAGGCGGCGGTAGCGGGTGTGGAGCGGGGGGTCCATGTTGAGCATCATCAGGCCCTGCTGGGCGATCTCGTCCTCGGCCAGCTCGAAGGGCATCGTCCCCTTGGCGGCCGAGCTGAAGCGCTCGTAGTCCCGGTTCACGGTGACGCAGTCGGCGTAGCGGGTGACGGCCCAGAAGCCGGGCCCGCCCGGCTCGTCCTGCCAGTGCACCGGGTCGTGGCGGCGCAGGTGGGCCAGCCAGGCGTGGGGGACGCCCTCCACGAAGGACCGGGAGTCCGAGAGGTCGACGGGGGTGACTTCGGCGACGGTGCGAGACATCGGACGACTCCTCCAGGGAATCGGACGTACTGTCCGATTCCCTGCATGGTATGTCCAGCGGTCCTCCGTGTCAACGATCACGGGGGTTGCGCGGGCAGGGCCGGAACTGGGACGGGCGGCACCCTGCCCCCGGAGGGGGAGAGGAAGGCAGGTGTGCAGCCCGTCCCGGGGGTCGGTCGGGGAGCGGGGAGCGGTGCTGCCCCGACACAAGGATGGTAAAGGGAGGCCGGGCGCGGCGGATGGGCCAAAGGCCCCATAGAGCGGGCAATTGTCGCAGCGTGGCCCGCGCATTATCACCCCGTTAGCCCGCAGTCGTCGGGCGACCCGTGGCGATCGTGCAGAATGCGTCGGTGGCTGTCATGGTGACCGGCGGGGCCGGTTACATCGGTTCCATCACGGCGCGCCTCCTGCGCGAGCGCGGACGCGACGTGGTGGCCTTCGATTCCCTGGAGTTCGGGGACGCGGCGTCGCTCGGGGACGTGCCGCTGGTCGTGGGTGACGTGGGCGACGACGCCGCGGTGAGGCGCGCCGTCGAGCAGTACGGCGTGGACAGCGTGGTCCACTTCGCGGCGTACAAGTCACCGGCCGAGTCGATGGTGGCGCCGCAGCGCTACTTCGGCAACAACGCGGCGCACAGCACGGCGCTGATGGGGACGCTGCACGACTGCGGGGTGGACCGTGTCGTCTTCTCGTCGACCTGTGCCGTGTACGGGACACCGGACCGGGTGCCCGTGGGGGAGGATGCGCCGCGGCGGCCGGAGAGCCCCTACGGCGAGAGCAAGGCCATGACCGAGACGGTGCTGGCCTGGTACGGCCGCTGCCTCGACCTGCGCTCGGTGAGCCTGCGCTACTTCAACGCCGCCGGGGCCTGGCCCGACGGGTCGATCGGCGAGGACTGGACGATCACCATCAACCTGATCCCGGCCCTGATGAAGGCGGCGCTGGGGCGGCGCGAGCCGCTCCAGGTGTTCGGGACCGACTACCCGACGCCCGACGGGACCGCCATCCGCGACTACGTCCACGTGGTCGACCTGGCCGAGGCGCACCTCAAGGCGCTCGAGTACCTCGAGCGGGGCGGTGAGACGACGGTGGTGAACCTGGGCACCGGGCTGGGCTCCTCCGTCCTCGAGGTCCTGGCGGCGGCGGAACGGGTCATCGGGCGGCCGGTGCCGCACGAGCTGGCGCCCCGCCGCCCGGGCGACCCGGTGGCGCTCTACTCGGACACGGCGCGGTCACGGGACGTCCTCGGTTGGTCGTCCCGGTACGACCTGGACGACATTTTGGCGTCGGGCTGGGCCTGGCACTCGACCCACCTGGACGGTTACGGGAGCTGAAATAGGCCGACTCCGACGGCGAGGCGGGACGGGGACGGCAACGCCGGACGGCTACGTGGGGTCGGGCGGGTCGGGCGGCTCGGGCGGACCCTCCCCGGGCACGATGGCGATGGACCTGGTGGGGTCGTCGGGATCGAGGATGACGCGCACGCGTTGGTCGGCGTCGGGCGGGTCGCCCGGCACGGACGCCACGATCGCGGGCGGGTCGGGCACGGGGGCGAAGACGTCGCGCAGACCCCGGGCCACACCGGTGACGACACTGCCGACCGCCGACTCCGTGCGCCAGCGGTCGAAGCCGGCCGGGTTGCCTTCGGCTTCCTGGTCGTCTTGTTCCTCTTCCGCGTCCACGTGAGCGTCCTCGTCCTCGTCCTCGGAGTCCGGAAGGCCTCCGGCCGGAGCGGGCTCGTCCATCAGTCTGCTTCTACTGGTGGGAGCGCACGTTGGACGTCCCACAGGTGGTGACACACCTCGTGCGCGTTGCGCTGGACCACGTCGAACGCGCACAGGGACCCGGCCTCAGGATGTGCGGTCGACACATCGTGCGGTGCCTCGAGCGCCGCGGTACGCCATGCGTCGGCGGCGGCGATGAGGGCGATGAGCCCGACGACGGGGGACAGGGCGTCGTAACTGCGGACCAGGGCCACGACGTTCTCATCCCATTCGGGCACGCCGAAGTCGGGATCCGCGCTGATCGTCCAGATCCGCTCCGTGCCGAAGCGCAGGACGTCGACCGTGTGCCACACGTAGCGGCTGGCCGACCACAACCCCGGCTCCACGGCGCGGGCCGGGTCGACGCGCGACAGGACGGTCCCGAAGACCGCCACGTTCTGCATGCACTCCCCGACGAGGCGCTGGTAGCTCACCTGCTCCCAGTCGAACCCGCACTCGGGGCAGAGGCCGCCGGGCGGCTCCCAACTGCCTCGGGTGGCGACGGGGGACCGGTCGCTCATTGGTGTGCCACGTCAGCGTTCCCGCCCGGCCGTGTTCCCGAGGTGCCACTTGGAGCAGGTGTCGCAGCGGTACGCGTTGAGATCGACGCCGGTGTCGTGGTGACGTTCGTCCGCCACCGACAGCGCGTCGCGCTGGGTGGCATACGCGGTCTTGGGGCGGCCGTCGGCCCGCCAGTGCGTGCCGAGGC
>DATNLP010000537.1:0-9275 GCA_035602795.1 Acidimicrobiales bacterium
GCCCCCGAGGCCGACCTGGTCCTGCTGGTCAAGCCGCAGTTCGAGGCGGGCCGCGCCGCCGTCTCGCGGGGCAAGGGCGTCGTGCGCGACCCCGCTCTCTGGCTCGGCGCGCTCGAGGGCGTGGCGTCCGCGCTCGCCGCCGCCGGAACCGGCATCATGGGGTCGATGGCCTCCCCCCTGACCGGTGCGTCGGGCAACGTCGAGTTCCTGCTGCACGCCCGCAAGGGCGCCGCGGGTGCCGGTGCGGAGGAGGCCGCCGCGCTCCTGCGCGCCGCCGTGTCGGAGGCGGGGGAGCATCTGCTCGCGGCCGGACCGGCCGGCTGAGCGACCTCGCCCGTGGCGACCGTCACCTTCTTGGTCCACCCCGATCGCCCCGACGCGCTCGCGTTGGCGACCGACACCGCCGGCTGGCTGCACGGACGCGGTGACACGGCCCGCATCCTCAGTTTCAGCGGGCCCGACCGCGTGACAGAGGCGGGCTCCGAGGTCGACCTCGGAGCCGTCGACCTGTCCGGCACGACCGTCGCCGTGAGCCTGGGCGGGGACGGCACCTTCCTGCGCGTGGTGCGGCTGGCCGCCACCGGGGACGTGCCCGTCCTCGGGGTCAACTTCGGCCGCGTCGGCTACCTGCCCGACCTCTTGCCCGACCAGGTCCGCGGCGCGCTGCGCAAGGTGTTCGACGGCACGGCGACCGTAGAGGACCGGTGCGCGCTCGAGGTCGTCATCTCCGACCGTTCCCCCGGCGATGGCGTCCCGGCGCAGCTGGCCCTCAACGAGGTCGTCATCGAGAAGATCGACTTCGGCCACACCGTCCGCCTGGCCACGTGGGTCGACGGGACGGAGGCGCTCACCTACTCGGCCGACGGGCTCATCATCGCCACCCCGACCGGTTCGACGGCGTACAACCTCTCGGCCGGCGGCCCCATCCTGGCCCCGACGTTGCGGGCCATGGTGGTGACACCGGTGGCCCCGCACTTCTCGCTCGACCGGAGTCTCGTGCTGACCGACACGCAGGAAGTCCGCGTCGAGGTACGGCCCGACCGCTCCGGCGCGCTCGTGATCGACGGCGCCGATGTGGGGCGGCTGGCCCCCGGCGACACCGTGGCGTGCCGGGTGGCCCGCCAACCCGTCCGGGTCGTGCGCAACGAGCCGCAGACGTTCGGCGGCATCTTGCGCTTCCGGCTCCTGGCCGACCGGGACCGCTAGTCGTGCTGACCGACCTGCGCGTGCGCGACCTCGGGGTCATCGAGGACCTCACACTCACCTTCGGGCCGGGTATGACGGCGCTGACCGGCGAGACCGGCGCCGGCAAGACGCTCGTCGTGGAGGCGCTCCAGCTCGTGCTGGGCGGCCGGGCCAGCGTGGGCATGGTGCGGGCGGGCGCCGCCGAAGCCCTCGTCGAGGCGCGCTTCGTCGTCGGTGAAGGCGCCGGTGAGCGCGAGGTCATCCTGGCGCGCACCGTCCCCGCCGAGGGGCGATCGCGCGCCTGGGTGGACGGCCGCATGGCCCCGGTGGGCGCGCTGGGCGAGGCGGCCGCGGACCTGGTCGAAATCCACGGGCAGCACGAGCACCGCGCGCTGGTCACCCCGGTGGCACAGCGCAACGTCCTCGACGCCTTCGCCGGCACCGATCTCAGCCGCCTGCGTGCCCTGCAGAGCCAGCTGCGGGCGCTCGACGACGCCCTGGCCGCCCTGGGCGGGGACGAGCAGCAGCGAGCCCGGGAAGCCGACGTGTTGCGGTACCAGGTGGACGAAATCGCGGCGGCCCGCCTGTCCGGCCCCGACGAGGAGGTGGCCCTGCGGCTGGAGGAGGACCGCCTGGCCGACGGCGCGGCCTACCGTGAGGCCGCCCTGGCCGCCGTCGAGCTCGTGAGCGGTGAGGGGGGCGCGCTCGACCTGCTCGGGCGCGCCGGCGCGAGCGTGGCCGGTCGCGAGGGCCTGGCGTCCACCCACGACCGCATCGGCGCGGCGGCGGCCGAATTGACCGACGTGGCACGCACGCTGCGCGACGAGGTCGAGGGGTGGGAGGACGACCCCGGCCGCCTGGCCGAGGTACAGGAGCGCCGCCGCCTGCTGGCCGAGCTCCGGCGCAAGTACGGCGAGGACCTGGCGGCCGTCCTGGCCTACGCCGAGTCGGGCGCAACCCGGCTGCGGGCGCTCGAGGACGCCGAGGACGAGGCGGCCCGGCTCCAGGACGAGCGCCGGGCTCGCCACGACGAGCTGGCCGAGGCCGAGGCGGCGGTGCGGGCCGTGCGGGCCGCCGCGGCGGGCGAGTTCGGCCAGCGGGTGGGCGACCACCTGGCGGCGCTGGCCATGGCGGGTGCCCGGCTCGAGGTGCGGGTGGGTCCCGACGGCGCGGGCGAGCCGGTCGAGCTGGCGCTCGGCGCCAACGTGGGTGAGCCGGTGCAGTCGCTGGCCAAGACCGCCTCGGGCGGGGAGCTGGCCCGGGCCATGCTGGCCATCCGCCTGGTGGGGTCGGGCGGCCCCCCGACCATGGTCTTCGACGAGGTGGACGCCGGCGTGGGCGGGGCGGCCGCACTGGCGTTGGGCGAGTCGCTACACGCGGTGGGGCGCCACCACCAGGTCCTGGTCGTGACCCACCTGGCCCAGGTGGCGTCGCAGGCCGACGCACAGGTCAGCGTGGTCAAACACGAGTCGGGCGGGCGCACGGTGACCACGGCGGCACCCGTCGCCGGGGAGGACCGCGTCACCGAGCTCTCACGGATGCTGTCGGGGCACCCGGGCAGCGAGGCCGCCCGCGCCCATGCACGTGAGCTGCTCGGCGTGTCCTCCGGGCGGTAGTCCACCACGAGTTCGCCCGCGTTCGATTATCGTGGTCGGGTGCACCGATCATATGTAGCGATGCTCGGCGCCCTGAAGGCGGCGTGAGCAAGTTCATCTTCGTCACCGGCGGTGTCTCGAGCTCGCTCGGGAAGGGTCTCACCGCCTCCTCGCTCGGCCGGCTCCTCAAGTGCCGTGGCCTACGGGTGACGATGTGCAAGCTCGACCCCTACATCAACGTCGACCCGGGGACCATGAACCCAGGGGAGCACGGTGAGGTCTTCGTCACCGAGGACGGCGGCGAGACCGACCTCGACCTCGGCCACTACGAGCGCTTCATCGACGAGAACCTGTCGAAACGCTCGAACACCACGACGGGCGGCATCTACAGCTCGGTCATCGCCAAGGAGCGCCGCGGCGACTTCCTAGGGCGCACCGTCCAGGTCATCCCGCACGTCACCGACGAAATCAAGGACCGCATCCGCCGCCTGGCCGACGAGGACGTCGACATCGTCATCGTGGAGATCGGCGGCACGGTGGGCGACATCGAAATCGTGCCCTTCGTCGAGGCCATCCGCCAGTTCCGGCGCGACATCGGCCGGGACAACGTCTGCTACGTCCACCTCACACTGGTGCCGTTCTTGGTGTCGGGGGAGCAGAAGACCAAGCCCACGCAGCACTCGGTGACCGAGCTGCGCAGCCGGGGTATTCAGCCCGACGTGATCGTCTGCCGGAGCGACAAGCCCATATCCGAGAGCCTCAAGCGCAAGATCTCCCTGCAGTGCGACGTCCCCATCGACGCCGTCATCTCCGCCGTGGACGCGCCGAGCATCTACGAAATCCCGCTGGTGCTGCACGAGCAGGGACTCGACGCCTACGTGTGCCAGACGCTCGGCATCCACGAGGCCGACCACAAAATCGACATCACCGAGTGGGAGTCCTTGGTGGAACGCGTCGAGTCGTTGTCGCGCACGGTGCGCGTCGGCATCGTCGGCAAGTACGTGAACATGCCCGACGCCTACATGTCGGTCGTCGAAGCCCTGCGCCACGCCGGCTTCTACCACGGCGTCCACGTCGAGCTGGACTGGATCGACGCCGAGAACGTGCCCGCGCTCCTGGGCACCGACCGGTTGCGCGGGCTCGACGCCATCGTGATCCCCGGCGGGTTCGGCGAGCGCGGCATCGAAGGGATGGTGGCCGCGGCCGCCTACACCCGCCAGCACGGGATCCCGTGCCTCGGCTTGTGCCTGGGGCTGCACGTGATGGTGATCTCGGTGGCCCGCGACCTGGCCGGGCTCGAGCTGGCCAACTCCCGCGAGTTCGACACGTTGTCGCCGCACATGGTCATCGACCTCATGCCCGACCAGGCCGAGGTGACCCACAAGGGCGGGACGATGCGTCTCGGGTCGTACCAGGCCGTGCTGCTGCCCGAGTCCAAGGTGGCCAAGGCCTACGGCACGCTGGCCGTGACCGAACGGCACCGGCACCGCTTCGAGTTCAACAACCGCTACAAGTCGAAGCTCGAGGCCGTCGGCCTGCTGTGCTCGGGCAACTCGCCCGACGGGCGCCTGGTCGAGTTCGTCGAGTTCGAGGACCACCCGTACTGGGTGGCCACCCAGGCCCACCCCGAGTTCAAGAGCCGGCCCGACCGGGCGCACCCCCTCTTCCGCGAGCTGGTGGCGGCGGCGCTGGACCGGGCGGAGGGACGCGAGCCCCATCTCCTCGATCTCGACGCCGTGCGCTGAGCGCGTGCCGGGATTCCGCCGGGTCTCGGAGGAAGAGCTCCTCCGGGCCTGGCTGTTCCGGGTCGAACGGCTCCAACTGCTCGACCCCGCCGACCACCCCTTCGAGCGCGTCGTCATCCGGCACCCCGGCGCAGTCACCATCGTCCCCGTGCACGAGGACGGGTCGGTGACATTGGTGCGCCAGTACCGGGCCGCGGTCGACGCCATGGTGCTCGAGATCCCCGCCGGCACGCGCGACAAGGAGGGCGAGTCACTGGAGGCGACGGCGCGGCGCGAACTGGCCGAAGAGGCGGGTCTCGAAGCAACGCACTGGGAGCTGCTGATCGGCACCTGGAACACGCCGGGCGTGAGCGACCAGCACACCACGATCTTCCTGGCCACCGGTCTCACGCCGGTCCCGGCCCGCCCCGACGGCGTCGAGGAGGGCTACATGACCGTCGAGACCGTCCGGCTGGCCGACCTGGACGCGCTGGTGGCCGACGGGACGCTGCAGGACGAGACCACCGTGCTCGGCCTCTACCTGGCCCGGGCCCGGCTGGCGCCGAGCGGGCCGCCCCGGTGACCACGGCCCTGCCGCACGCGGCCGAGGAGTACCTGTCCTGGCTCGAGGTGGAACGCGGGCGGTCGCCGCGCACGCTCTCCTCGTACCGGCGCGACCTGGGGGCCTACCAGGCCGCGCTCGGGCGCGGTCGGACGGGCCTGGAGGCGGCGTCGGCGGCCGACGTCGCCGCGTACCTGGCGGCGCTGCGGCGGACACACAGCGCCGCGTCCGCCGCCCGCGCCCTCTCGAGCATCCGCGGCTTCTACCGCTTCCAGGTCGAGGAGGGAATGCGCGACGACGACCCCACGGTGGACCTGCCGTCCGTCCGGGTGTCGGACCTGCTGCCCAAGGCGTTGAGCGAGGAGGAGACCGAGCGGCTGCTCGGCGCCGTGGTGGGGACCGGGCCGGCCGTGCTGCGGGACCGGGCGTTGCTCGAGGTGCTCTACGGCACCGGGGCCCGCGTGAGCGAGGTGGTGGGGCTCGACCTGGGCGACGTGACCGGCGCCGTCGAGGCGACCGGCCTGCCCCTTTTGCGGGTGCTCGGCAAGGGCGACAAGGAGCGGGTCGTGCCGCTGGGCCGCCTGGCCCGCCAGGCCTTGGCCGACTGGTTGTCGGGGCAGGGCCGCCCCCTCATGGAGCCCCGGAAGTGGCGCCGGCGCAGCGACGCCGACGCCGTCTTCCTCAACGCCCGTGGGGGGCGCCTGTCCCGGGTCGGGGCGTTCGGGGTGGTCAAGAAGTACGCCGCCCGGGTGGGGCTCGAGGAAAGGGTCAGCCCCCACGTCCTGCGCCACTCCTGCGCCACCCACATGCTGGGGCGCGGGGCGGACGTCCGGGTCGTCCAGGAGCTGTTGGGCCACGCCTCCATCGCCACCACGCAGCGCTACACCAAGGTGTCACCCGAACACCTGCGCCGGGCCTACGAAGGAGCCCATCCCCGTGCGGGAACCACGGGGGGGAGCGACCGCGTAGCATGAGCGCATGCCGAACGAGGCCCCAACGGCAGAGACCGCCGACATCGACTTCGCCGCCCTCCTACGCGAGGAGCAGGCCGGGCTCCAGGCCCAGCTGAAGGAGCTCGGCTACGCGGACCAGGGGAGCGGCCTCAACTACGACTCCAACTTCGCCGACTCCAGCCAGGTGACGGCCGAGCGCGGCGAGGCCGAGCGGCTCGCCTCCGAACTGCGGGAGTCCCTCGACGAGGTCGACGCCGCCATCAAGCGCCTGGAAGACGGGACCTACGGCAACTGCGAGGTGTGCGGGAAGCCCATCGGCGCGGCCCGGCTCGAGGCCATGCCGGCGGCCCGTCTCTGCATCGTCGACGCCGCCAAGCACTAGGTGTACCCGCCGGGAGCCTCCTCGGGGAGGCGCCGCCCCATGGACCAGAGGACGAAGCGCGGCCTGTGGATCCTCGCCGGCGCCGTGGTCGTGGTGGCGCTCATCGTCCACCACAACATCTCG
This sequence comes from Acidimicrobiales bacterium, assembly GCA_035602795.1. Lineage (GTDB taxonomy): Bacteria > Actinomycetota > Acidimicrobiia > Acidimicrobiales > RAAP-2 > Bog-473. The sequence continues at coordinate 6,525 of DATNLP010000537.1, forward strand.
ACGACCGACATCGTCATCTTCTGCGCGGTCGTACCCTCCATCATTTTGCACGAGGTCTCGCACGGCTGGGTGGCCAACGCCTTCGGCGACGACACGGCCAAGCGAGCCGGCCGCCTCAGCCTGAACCCGGTCCGCCACGTCGACCCCGTCGGTACCCTCCTCGTGCCGGCCCTGCTGGCACTGAGCACCCTCGGCGTCTTCGGCTGGGCCAAGCCCGTGCCGGTGAACACGGCGCGCCTGCGCAGCCCGCGCAACCAGGGCGTGCTGGTCTCCCTGGCCGGGCCCTTCATGAATGTGCTCCTGGCCGGCCTGTTCGGCTTCCTCTTCGTCCACTTCTACAAGACCGGGTTCATCAGCACCGGGGGGCTCTCGGTGGTGGCCCAGTTCGTCTTCTGGGCCAGCTTCGTCAACGTCGGGCTGTGCGCCTTCAACATGATCCCGGTGCCGCCGCTCGACGGCTCGGTGCTGTTCGAGCGGCTCCTGCCGACGCGCTGGTGGCCGACCTACCTGCGCTACCGCCAGTACACGATGCCCGTGCTCCTCGCGCTGGTCGTCCTCAATTTCTTCCTCAGCCAGAACGGCCACGTCGGTCCGCTCACCTGGCTCATCGAGCGGCTGTACAACTGGTGGGCGCAGGACGTCCTGCACCTGCCCATCACCTTCGGCTAGTCAGGTCGCCGGCAACAGACCGATGGCGTCGGCGGCGCGTGCGTACGTGGCCGCCGCCACCTCGTGGGCATGGGCGGCCCCGTCCCGGAGGACACCCGCCACGTAGGCGGGATCGGCCTCCAGCTCGTACCGCCGCTCGCGCACCGGGCGCAGCAGGTCGCACAGCGCAGCGGCCACGTCGTTCTTGAGGTCCCCGTAACGCTCGTAGCCGGCCGCCACCTCCTCGGGTGTCCGGCCGGTGGCGGCGGCCAGCAGGTCGAGCAGGTTGGCCAGGCCCGGCTTGGCGGCGCGGTCGTAGCGCATGGCGCCGTCGGTGTCGGTCACCGCCCGGCGCACCTTGCGCGTGATCTCCTCGTCGGTGTCGAGCAGGCCGATGGTCCCGAGCGGCGAGTCGATGGTCTTGGACATCTTGCGCTCGGGGTGCTGCAGGTCCATGACGCGGGCCGCCGTGCCGGGGATGGCCGCCTCGGGGACGACGAAGGTCTCGCCATGGCGGTGGTTGAAGCGCGTGGCCACCTCCCGGGTCAGCTCCAGGTGCTGGCGCTGGTCGTCGCCCACCGGTACGAAGTCGGTGTCGTAGAGGAGGATGTCCGCCGCCATGAGCACCGGGTAGGTGAACAGGCTGGCCCGCACCGACTCCTGGCCCTTCCCCTTGTCCTTGAACTGGGTCATCCGCCGCAGCTCTCCCACCGTGGCCGTGCACTCGAGCAACCAGGTCAGCCGCGTGTGCTCGGGCACGTGGCTCTGGATGAACAGGCTGCAGCGCTCGGGGTCCAGGCCGACGGCCAACATGTTCAGCGCTGCATCGAGGGTGTTGGCCCGCAGCTCGGCCGGGTCGATCTCCTCGGTCAGCGCGTGCAGGTCGACCACGCAGTAGAAGGCGTCGCTGGTCTCCTGGAAGGACACCCAGTGCAGCAAGGCCCCCAGGTAGTTCCCCAAGGTGAAGGCGCCCGACGGCTTGATGCCCGAGAAGACCCTGTTCATGGGGCGCCATGGTAGGGCGCACGCGTCGGGGTCCCGTCCGGTCGCCGCGGGGTGCGCGGCAGGGCTCCGCCGGTTCGGTAACGTCGGCCTGTGGCCTACGCGGTGTCCACGCCCATCTTCGAGGGTCCTATCGAGCTGCTCCTGCACCTGGTGTCCTCGCACGAGGTGGACGTCCTCGACGTCCCGCTTCTGCCGATCGTCGACGACTTCGTGCGCGTGCTGACCGAGCAGCGCGAGCTGATCGGCGTCAACCAGCTCTCCGAGTTCCTGCTCGTGGCGGCCATCCTCATCGAGCTCAAGTCGCAGAAGCTGCTGCCGGGACAGGAAGCGGTCGACGACGACGAGGACCTGGTCGGGTGGGAGGAGCGCGACCTCCTGCTGGCCCGCCTGCTCGAGTGCCGGGCCTACTCGGCCGCCGCCGACGTCTTCGTGGCGCTGGCCGAGCGGGCGGCGCGGTCGATCCCCAGGGAAGTGGGCCTGGACGACGACTTCATGGTCCACGCGCCCGATCTCCTGGCGGGGGTCACCCCCGACGACATCGCCCAGGCCTTCCTGCGCGGGTCGGCGGAGCGGCCCGTCCCGCGGGTGGACCTCTCCCACGTCACCGTGGATACGGTCTCGGTGGCGGAGGCGGTGGCCGAGCTCCTGGCCCGGCCCGACTCGGAGCGGGTCACCTCGTTCCGCCTCCTGGTGGCCCACTGCCAGCACCGCATGGACATCATCGTGCACTTCCTGGCCCTGCTCGAGCTGTGCAAGATGGGCCGGGTGACGCTCGGCCAGGGGTCGAACTTCGGCGACCTGCAGATTGCGTGGTTGGGCACCGACCAGTTGGCCGGCGTGACGAGCGGCCGCGGGCTGGCCGAAATGGCGGGTTACGACGTGGACGACTACGAGGGGTGAGGCATGGACGACGCTGAGCTGAAGCGGACGATAGAGGCCATTCTGCTGGTGGCGGTGGAGCCTCTGGTCCCGCAGCTGCTGGCCGAGCTGGTCGAGGAGCCGGTCGAGCGGGTCGAAGAGGCGCTTGTCGGCCTGGCCGACTCCTACGAGCGCGAGGGCCGGGGCTTCGTCCTGGCGCGCCTCGCCGGCGGGGCCCGG
>DATNLP010000550.1:0-2393 GCA_035602795.1 Acidimicrobiales bacterium
GCGACGCCGGCCGGTTCGTGCCTGGGTACGAGCCGGCCGGCGTGGTGGTGGAGGCTGCATCCGACGTGGACCAGGGGCTAATCGGCCGAAAGGTGGTGTTGCACTCGCACGAATCCTGTGGAAATTGCAGGTACTGCAACGCTGGAGCCGACAACCTGTGCGGCAAAATGCGAGTGTTCGGAGTGGGCACACCCGGCGCCGGCGGTTGGTCGGAGGAGGTCGTCGTATCCGCCTCTAGGGTACTGCCGTTGCTCGACAATGTCGACGTGCGTGGGGCGTGTACGTACGAAGTCACGTACGGTACGGCGCTTCACAGCCTGCGGCGCGGAATATCACTCGTCGAGCTGCCGGGTCCTGTCGCCGTGCGCGGCATGCCGGGGGGTGTCGCGCTGGCCGCTGCCCAGTTCTGCGTCGCGATGGACGTGCCATGCGTGGCGATCGTGCGTAACCCCGAAGGACAACGTGCACATCAGCTCCGAGAGTTGCTGCCGCAGATCGCGGTGGTCGGCGAAGCCGACGGAAACTCCGCTGTGTTTGAGGCGTTTCACGCCCCGGCGGCCCTTGTGATCGAACCGCTGGGCGGCAAGTATCTTGCGGCCGACGTCGACATAGTTGCTCGTGGTGGCGCGATCGGGGTGGTGGGCACGCACATTGGCGTAACCTCGACGTTGCGGGCCGATGCCCTCTTCATGAAGGGTGTGACCGTGTACGGCACCCCGCGAGCGCCTATAGAGACCATGAACGAGGTGGCACGCATGGTCGCCGAGAGCTACGTCACGCCGGTCATCGACCGCGTGTATCCGATGTCGGATGCCGCGCTAGCTCTGGAGTACTGCGAGAACCCGACCGGGATCGGAAGAGTGTTGCTATCCATGAACAGCGCGGCCGACTGCGTAGGCCCACCGTAGAAATTGAAGGAGCCATTCCTTAGCCCGTCTCCACCGAATTGTTTGGTCGATGAGCGTCACCTCATCCGCGAAATGTGCCCTCTGAACTGGGAGAATGTGGTAACTAACGTCCACGCAAACCCCAGATCGGAAGACCCCATTCGAGCGAGTGTCGCACAAGGTTGTCCCCATGAGTGTGTGAATGGAAAAGGCGTGACAATCCCGGCCTGAGTTCCGGTCCTCGTTACTGCGACCTGGAGCGCGCAAGTCCTGCAGAGTGCCCGAGGTGCTGTCCTTGATGTACCTGCACGGGTGAACTCGGGTGACTTCGTCGCCGCCCCAAAGGGTTCGTCGGCTCGGCGGCCGAGCACTCGTCGTCTGTGATCAACCGCCTGAACGACTGACTGGCAGCGCGAATGCGACCTGTTCGCCGAATGACACTATGTCTACGTGTGTGCCTCGGCATCGACTTCAACGTGCCCCTGCGAGAGGCGCGCCTGTGTGCCCTGGTCATCGTGGGCACGCGATCGGATGGGACCAAAGATCTCGTTTGTCTCCGACGGGCAGAGAGAGTCGACTGACTCGTCGGGCCGACCTGTTGCGCGGGCTGAAGCGGCCGGACATGACAGCCCCGGTGCTCGCCGCCGGTGACGGTGCCCTCTCGGGTTCTCCGGCGCGCTCTGCGAGATCTTCCCCTATACAGTGCTGGGTGCTCAAAATGGCTGGCGTCATGAACGCCTTGCCCAAATCGGCCCAGCCCCGCCGCCCCGGACGCGCACGCCGAGAAAGCTCTCGACCAGTTCGTCAAGGAGTACGAGGCCAAGCGACCCAAGGCGAGGGAGAAGGTCACCAAGGTCCGCGAGGAACTGCTGGCGTTCTAAGCCTTCCCCATCGGAGTCCACCTTCGCCACGGGCCTGCTGCGGACCAAGGTGAGCAAGGGACCGGGCTCGAGAGCCGCAGGACTGATCTTGGCCTACAGGCTGATCGGAGTCGGCCCAGACCCGCGGGCGAGCGCTCAACCGCCACACCTCGTCGCGCTGGTTCGTGCTGCCGTCAAGTTCGAGAATTGTTCGAGAATTGGATGCTGGCCAAGCTCTCGACTCGTCGCTACGGGGTCGGCCTTAAGCCCATATCGGCGAGAAAGTCACAGCCCATACCCGCTCGGTGTCCAAGTACTCGGTGTCGCGCCGCCTCGTCGCGGCCAACGAGACCTCGCTCTCCGAGCTGATGGCGGCCGATCTTTCCGAGCTCGAGCTGGTGGCCGTCATGGTCGACGGGTCCATTTCGCCCAGCATCTGTGCGTCGTCGCCCTCGGGATCGCCATCGAAGGGACCAAGCACCCGTTCGCCCTGGTCGAAGGCGACACGGCGAACGGGACCGTCGCCAAACGCCTCTTGGTCGGACAGCGCGAGCGGGGGCTCGACGTCACCAAGTCCACCCACTTCGTCCTCGACGACGCTAAGGCACTCAGTACTGCGGACACCGCGATCTTGGACAACCCGGTA
>DATNLP010000553.1:0-29724 GCA_035602795.1 Acidimicrobiales bacterium
GACGGGCGGGAGGTCTACGTGCACACGCCCGACGGCTACGCCGGGACCAAGTACACCGGCACGTTCCTGGAACGCCGGCTCGGGGTGGTCAGCACGACCAGGAACTGGAACACCGTGACGAAGCTCTGCCAGCTCGCAGCCCGCTGACCCGCGCGCGCTGAACCGGCACGCGCCCGTAGGATCGGGACGTGAGCGTGGGCGACGGCTCAACGGGGAGCGGGAGCGGCCACAAGCGCCCCGATCCCCGGCCCACGCTCAACTCTTCGGTCAGGCGGCGTCGGGCCGACCGCGCCTTCTACCTGCGCCTGGCCACCGCCATGCGCCCGAACGAGCGGGCCCTCGAGCGCCTCAAGCGATGAGCGTAGGCGCCGAGCCGGGCGTCGGGACCTACCAGGCGCACACGTTGCGCACCTTGGAGTTGGCCGACTTCCTGCTGATCGCCGAGTGCGTGCTCGCCATTCCCACCAAGAAGGTGGCCGGGGAGTCGAACCTCCTGTCCAACTGAAGTGGGCAAAAGGCCTGTCCCGAGAATGCCCCAGTGCGGCATGGGGCAGGGAGCTCGGCCTGAGCCTGCGGCGGCGTTCGACGGCACCGCCGGGGCTCGTCAGACTAGGCCCGATGCCGACGAGTTCGGAGATCCACTACGCCAAGAGCGGGGATCGCCATATTGGCTATCAGGTTCTTGGCGAGGGCCCGATCGATCTCCTCGCTCTCAACACGGGGTGCAATATCTGGATGGACCGAGACGACGAACCGCATTGGAGTCGCTTCGATCACCGCTTGGCGTCATTCAGCCGACTGATTCGGTTCGACCCGAGCGGTATTGGGCTCTCGGATCCACTCGTCAGCGGGTCGGGCCCGACGATCGAGTGTTGGACGCAAGACGCGGTGGCGGTGCTCGATGCGGTCGGGTCGCGGCATACCGCGCTGTTCGGCGTGGCACACGGGGGCTTGATCGCCATGTCGTTCAGTGCAACTTATCCGGAGCGAACTTCGGCTCTGGTGCTCATGCACTGTTTCGCCCGGGGGGCTCGCGACACGGATTATCCGTGGGGGTGGCCGCAAGACGTCATCGAGCACTTCGTGGATGCGGTGACCGATCCCGGTTACCGAGGAGAAGCCGTCGACGATGTCGCATTGACCGCCCCGAGCCTCGCCCGTGATGTCGAGTTTCGATCGTGGTGGAAGCGAGCGGGCGAGCGGTCCGGTCCGGCCACTGCCCAGGCCCAGGATCTCGTCTCGATACGCGCAGACATCCGTTCGGTGCTCCCGTTGGTCGACACCCCGACACTGGTGTTGCATCGGGTCGAAAATCCTTTCGTCCGAATCGGCCAGGGGCGGTATCTCGCCGAAAACATCGCAGGAGCCAAACTCGTCGAGCTGCCCGGCGAAGACCACCTTCCGTTTGCGGGCGACACCGACACGGTATTGGGGGAGATCGAGGAGTTCCTGACCGGAACCAGAGGGACACCAAACACGGACCGGGCGCTGGGAACGATTCTGTTCACCGACATCAGCGAGTCCACCAAACGGGCGGCGGACAGCGGAGACCGCCACTGGCGCGAGCTGCTCGACAACCACGACCGCATGGCGGGTCGCCAGGTGCACCGCTTCGGCGGGCGCCAAGTCAAGACCACCGGTGATGGCATCCTCGCGACCTTCGACGGTCCCGCACGGGCGATTCAATGTGGGCTCGCGATCTGTGACGGCGCACACCAGCTAGGCATCGAGGTACGCGTCGGTGTGCACACCGGTGAAGTGGAGCGACGCGGGGACGATATCGGCGGCATCGGCGTCCATATCGCGGCGAGAGTCCAAGCGCATGCGCAGCCAGGCGAGGTCTGGGTGTCACGAACCGTGACCGATTTGGTCACCGGATCGGGGATCACCTTCCAAGACCGCGGTGAGCACCCACTCAAGGGCGTGCCCGAAGCATGGCGGCTGTTCTCCGTTGAGGTTTGACCTGCGAGGAGGGTGCCCCATTAGGTGGCACTGCGACCTGCACCCCCCTGGTGGCGATCACCTACCAGCTTGACGGGTTCGGGAGTCGAGCCTTCTGTCTAGCTGAAGTAGACAAATCGCTCGCGAGACTGTCCCGGTACGCACGATGGGGACAGTCGGGCGAACACTTCAAGACGCCCGGAAACCGGTAGATGGCGGACGTCCGGACTCGTGGACTTCGTGAACTTCAGCCGCTATTGCTGAACCAGGTCCACTACCGGCATGACTGTGGGCGGTTGCGCCAGCTCGATGCCAAGCTCCTCCATCACGGGTCCGAGATACTTCAGGAATTCGTCGAACGCCTCCTGGCTTTCCCAGACATCGAAGACCTGAAGCTGCCCATCTTCACCGAAACATGAGTGAAGTTTCATATCGCTCTCAGGTGCCCCCGCCTCACGAAGGCGATCGCGCCCCTTGGAGTGCTGTTCACGAGTCATATTCTTGGTGACGATGTAGATGGCAATCATGAGTAGGAACTCCTTGCTGTTTGCTGCGCGATCGTTGATCGGATTTCCTCTGGATCAGGGCTGCTTCAAGGTCTTGACGATGAGTATCTCGTGTGGGTCGTGAAACACTGGGGTCGCTTTCATCGAAATGCCCAGCTCGGCTGCAGCTGGCCCCATCCGCTCCTGACCAAATGCCTCCCACGCTTGTTGGGATTCCCACACGTCTAATCCGTGGCAGTCGTCTCCCTCCCACCACACGAGATGGGAGATGCCTCCAATCGGAGGCGAGTCCACCCATCCCACCTTGTTTTTCAGTTGGTCGTACTCCTCTCGTGTGAGTCCGGGAAAGACGACCTCCAAAACGACTGCCACCTTGGCGCTCCTTTCGGTTGACTGCAGGCACTCACCTTGGCGTCTTGCGCTCTATCAGCTTCAGCGGCAACTTCGCCGTGCAACGGATTCCGGACTACAGGTTAGACCTGCTCGTCTGAGGTGATCGGACCTGTCTCAGGCTTTGCTCAGGTTTCCCGCAGTGGTCATTTTTTCCGAAGCACGCCGGTCGGCTTTGGTGCAGACTTTTGATGGAGGCAATGAGAGGAGGACGCCATGCCAGGCTTGGTCCGAAAGAGTCTTGACGCGCCCGACGAAATACGTCCCTTTGAAGGTGACAAGGGTCAAGTGGAGTTGGTCAACACCGAGTCCGGTCCCGTGGGGCGGGCAACCTTTCAGCCCGGCTGGAAGTGGTCAGAACACGTCAAGCCCATCGCAAAAACGGACAGCTGTCAGGCTGCACATATGGGCTACTTCGTCACGGGGCGGATGAAGGTGGTCATGGACGACGGGGAGGAGCTGGAATACGGCCCAGGTGACTTCGCTGCCATGGCTCCTGGACACGACGCATGGGTCCTCGGCGACGAGCCGTGCGTCGTCATCGACTGGCAGGGTTTCGCGGACTACGCGAAGCGTTAGCGAGACGTAGACCCTGGCCGAGCACACGACTCAATCGAAGAACGAGGTCTCGCTGGGAAGCAGCCACATGGACCAAACACCACGAAGGAGGTACCTCTGTGCCGTTCCTGCAGCTCATTGAGTTCCAAACCGACCGTATCGACGAGTTCGACGCAGCCGTTGATGAATGGCTCATTGCGTCCGCGGGATGGCGGACCGCGACACGGGCCATGAGAACCCGAGATCGCGACAAGCCGGGGACCTACCTGCAGATCGTCGAGTTTCCCTCATACGACGCGGCGATGGAGAACTCCAACCGACCCGAAACCGGACAGTTCGCCGAGCGTCTAGCTTCACTGTGCACTGGTCCGCCAACCTTTCGAAACCTCGAAGTTGAGCGCGAAGACGACATGTAGAAAACCGCCGACTAAACAGCACTACTCACAAGGGAGGTAACAACGATGAGTGCCGATGACAACGTCAAGACGATTCGGGGCGTCTACGAAGCCTTTGGAAGAGGTGACGTGCCAGCAGTCCTCGACGCCGTAACGGACGACGTGGACTGGGCCACCGAGACCTCCTCAACCATCGCTCCCTGGTACGGCGTCCGTCACGGCAAGGACGGCGTCGCCTCGTTCTTCGAAGCATTCGGTTCGACGATGGAGGTGCAGGAGTTCAACCCATATGCATTCGCCGCCAACGACTCGGAGGTACACACGGTTGTGCATTGCCGGGCTACCTCACGAGCCACGGGAAGGTCGATCGACCACGATCTGCACCACTTCTTCCGATTTGAAAATGGAAAGATCGCCTTCTATCGAGGAACGGAGGACACGGCCCAGACTGTGGCAGCGCTGACCCCCTGAGCTTTCGCCCGTACCCCTGCACGGCCGATGTGTGACATTGATTCGGTCTCAGTGGGTGCCGACATCACGCTTGGAGGACACTCGTTTCCATGGTGCTGGCTCTGATCCCTCGGTCCGCTCGCCCTATGCCGGGTAGGTGACAGTCCGACCGGCGCCGAGTGGTTACCAACTTGACAGGTTGGAGCGTCGAATCTCCTGTCCAGCTGAAGTGGACAGAAGGCTGGTTCCCGAGACTGCCTACGTCATCGCAACCATGGGGATATTTAGCCCCCCGTGGCCCATGCCGGCGCGGGATTGTCTTGCAATGCCCTTTGCCGATGGCGCCGGGGGACATATCTTCGTCCTCAACGACAACTCGAAAGGAGTTGCACATGCCGTATTCGCTGAACTGCTCAGATGCGGGCCAGGACTGTCCTTTTGCGGTGACCACGACGACAGAGGATGAGCTGATGCAGCATGTCGCAGCACACGCGTCGGCTGCTCACCCAGATATGGAGCTGACGCCGGAGACGATCGCACAGGTCAAGGGTCTGATCCGCACGGCCTGACTCACCCGGTCTGCTCCTTCGTTACCCGAAGGCAGCGATCAGCTTCAGTGGGCGTTGGGGAACAGCTCTGACCCTGTCACAGTTCGAGGAGTCCGTGGCCCGGCTCGCTACCTTCATCGGCCAGCGCATCGGTCACGGACCCTGAACCTCAGGGGTTGGCCTGCACCGGGCCGACCACGCGGCCATCAGGCCGTATAGATGCTCCGCATCACCTCGGAAATGGTCGTGGTGTCGTGGGTGACCAGGCTGATCGCCTCGTCGCAGAGCGTGCGCATGCCCTGCTTCTGGGCCTGGCGCCGCAGCTCGTCCTGGGTAGCCCAGCCCACGATCAGGCGCTTGATCTCCTGCGTCATCTGCAGCAGCTCGTAGACGCCGATGCGGTCCAGGTAGCCGGTGTCGCCGCAGAAGTTGCAGCCTGTGCCGCGGTAGAAGTCCGACTTTGGCTCACCCTCTGCCTCTTCGTAGAAGGAGAGCTCCTCTCGGGTTGGCGTGTAGCGGGTCTTGCACGACGGGCAGATACGCCGAACCAACCGCTGACCCACGATGGCGATGACCGACGACCCGATGAGGAACGACTCGATCCCCATGTCCAGGAAGCGGTGCAGGGCCGCCACGGCGTCGTTGCCGTGCACGGAGGACAGCACGAAGTGTCCCGTCAGCGCCGACTGCACCGCAATGCGCGCCGTCTCGACGTCACGGATCTCGCCGACCAGGATCACGTCGGGGTCCTGGCGCAGAATGGACTTCAATCCGGTGGCGAACGTCAGGCCGGCCTGCTCGTTCGTCTGGACCTGGTTGATCATGGGGAACACGAACTCGACCGGGTCCTCGATCGTCATCACGTTGCGGCCACGGTCGCTGACCTCGCTCAGAGTGGCGTACAGGGTCGTCGTCTTGCCACTACCCGTCGGGCCGGCACACAGGACCATGCCGAACGGTGCCCGAATGAGCTTGGAGTACGTCTCATGGGTGTCGGTCGGCATGCCGAGGTCGCCGAGCCGGAGCACCGACCGGTTCTTGTCCATGATCCGCAGCACGCACTTCTCGCCCCAGATGGTGGCGATGGTGGCCACGCGCACGTCGGTGCCCTTGCCGTCGATCTCCGCCGTGAACTGGCCGTCCTGAGAGCGGCGCTTCTCGACGATGTCGATGCCCGCCATGATCTTGATGCGGCTGACCAGCCCCACGCCCATGCCGACGGGCAGTTCGAGCACGTCCTTGAGGGTGCCGTCGATTCGGAAGCGGACGTAGATGATGTTCTCCGACGGCTCTATGTGCACGTCCGACGCACGGTCCCGGACCGCCTGGGTCAAGATGCTGTCGACGACCTGGACGACCGGCGCGTTCTCCGAGACGGTGGTCGCCTGGCTCTCGACGGTGGCGACCGGACGCTTGCGCGACCCCTCGACGGCCTCGAAGACCTGCACGAGCCGGTCGACACTCCCGATGGCCTGGTAGCTGCGGTCGATCGCCCACCTGATGTCACTGAGTGGAGCGAGTCGGAGTCGCACCGAGTGTCCGCTGATCTCGGCCAGGCGGAAACGGAGATCGTCGCTCGGCTGGGCGACGGCCACGTGCAGCCCGCTGTCGTCGACGTGCACCGGGATGGCCAGGAGCTCGCGCGCCATCTCCTCGGGCACGAGCGCGACCGCGGCAGGATCCGGCGTGTCGCGGCGGAGGTCGGTGACGGGCATGCCGAAGTAGTCGGCCAACTCGTCAACGAGCGTCCGCTCGCCGATCGCCTCCATCTCGACCAGGACCTCACCCAGGCGCTTGCCCGAGTTTCCCTGCATCTGCAACGCCAGGGCCACGTCCGCCTCGGTCACCAGGCCGCGGGCGACGAGCACCTCCCCGAGGAGGCCCCGGCCGCCCGGACGAGCAGCGTGCTTGCCGCCGACCTCGTCCTCGCCTGGCGTGCCATTCGAAGTGACCGCTGGCTCGTCCCCCGTGAACGTCGGGGCTTCGCGCTCGCGGTCGAAGGTGTCGACCAGCAGGTCGCCTTCGGGCACGGGTGTTGCCGCCTTGTGTCGTTTTCTCATCATGGTCCCCGAGCTCTCGTTCGGAGCTCGGCCTTGAGGCCGACCCCGCTCTCTCCCCCATGTGTCGGCACCTGGCTGGCGAGCCTTGAGCCGCCGCAGCACCGTCGTGGCCCTGGTCGTAGGGTCGTCGCATGCCCCTCAGCCACCGCACAGGACCCGCTCGTCACGACGCCAGGGTGGCCGTCGTCACCGGCGCCTCGTCCGGCCTCGGCCGGGCGATCGCCCTGGCCCTGGCCGAGCGGGGCGCCGTCGTGGTCGGCCTGGCCCGGCGCAAGGACCTGCTCGACGAGCTTGCACCCGAGTTGCGGCGCAGCACCGCCGGCAGCACCACCGCCGTGTGCGACGTCAGTGACGCCGACGCCTACCGGACCACGCTGCGGGCCGTCGAGGCCGAGCACGGCCGCCTGGACATTCTGGTCAACAACGCCGGCATCGACCTGATGCTGCCGGTGCCCGGTGGTGACGACCAGATCGTCCGCGAGGTCTTCGACGTCAACTTCTTCGCCACGGTGACCGGGACGCTGACGGTCGTCTCCGGCATGATCGAGCGCGGCTGGGGCGCGGTCGTCAACGTGTCCTCCGACACGGCGCGGGCGCCCGAGCCGAGGCAGGGCGCCTACGCCGCCTCGAAGGCGGCCGTCTCGGCCTTCAGCGAGTCGGTGGCCCACGAGGTGGCGCCCAAGGGGGTCCACATTCATGTGCTCTACCCGGGCTGGGTGCCCACGGCCATGGGACTGTCGGGCCACGAGGACGGTGGCTCGCTTCCACCCAAAATGGTCCGCCGTACCGAGCAGCAGGTGGCGACCCTGGTGGCCGATCGCCTGGGCGGCCCGCACCTCGACATCAACGCGGCCCGGCTGCCGCTCCTCGCCCCAATTGCGCGGACGATCGCCCCGCTGTCGTACCAGAAGGCGATGCGGAAGATGGCGACGACGTGACACGCCAGAGCGACCTGGAGCGACGTGGTCGTGTACCGGGGCGTGGGCGCCGAACTCCTGTTTCAAGGGCTAACCGCTGACGTTTAGCGTTTTCGAAATGGCGGCCCGGCCGCGGCGACGGACTTAGGTCGAGGTGGAAGTCGCGGTACACGTACTTCGGCAACCACGAGGGGACCCCTTCGAGCCGCCCGCCCGCAGCCCCCTTTAGAAGTAAATGATCTTCTTGGCCCGCTCGGTCACGTCGTCCAGGTCGTCGGTCCAGGCGCCCGTCGACAGGTACTTCCACCCGCCGTCGGCCGACACCACCACGATGGACGCCGACTCGTCCTCCCCCAAGGACGAGGCGCACTTCACTGCGCCGGCCAGGGCCGCCCCGCTCGAGATCCCGGCGAAGATCCCGACCTCGGTCAGCCGCCGCGTCCACTCGATCGACTCCCGCGGCCGCACCACGGTCTTGCGGTCCAGCAGCTCGGCGCCGCCGAGGTCCTCGAAGATGGGCGGGATGTAGCCGTCGTCCAGGTTCCGGAGACCGTCGACCATCTCCCCTGCCGGCGGCTCGACGGCCCAGATCTGCACGGCCGCACCGAGCTTCTCGCGCAGGAACCGACCGACCCCGAGCAGCGTGCCCGACGTGCCCAGCCCGGCCACGAAGTGCGTGATGGTCGGGCAGTCGCGCAGGATTTCGGGCCCGGTGCCCTCGTAGTGCGCCCGGGGGTTGGCCGGGTTGCCGTACTGGTAGAGGAACACCCACTCGGGGTGGTCCTCGGCCAGGCCCTGGGCCATGCGGACGGCACCGTTGGACCCTTCGGACCCCGGCGACTCGATGATCTCCGCCCCCCACAACTCGAGCAGCTGGCGCCGCTCAACCGACACGTTGGTGGGCATGACCGCCTTCAGGTGGTAGCCCTTGACGCGACACACCATGGCCAGCCCGATGCCGGTGTTCCCCGACGTGGGCTCCATCAGCACCTGGCCCGGCTCACCGGGCCGCAGGATCCCCCGCTTCTCGGCGTCCTCGATGAGCGACAGCGCCACCCGGTCCTTGACCGACCCACCCGGGTTCTGCCCTTCGAGCTTGATGTAGAGGTGCGCCTGCGGGTTGGGGCTCAGCGCGGAGATGTCGACCAGCGGCGTATTGCCGATCATGTCGAGCACCGAGGCGAAGAGCGCCCCGGGGCCCGCCCCCAGCCCGGACTCCATCGACACGCGACGACCCGCCCGAGCCCTCAGCCCCCGGCCACGGCCGGCAGAATGGACACCTCGGCTCCGTCGGGCACCGGTGTCTCGAGGCCCTGCAGATAGCGCACGTCGTCATCATCGACATAAATGTTCACGAACTTGTGCAGGGCGCCATCGCTTGTGAGCACCTGGCCCGCCATGCCGGGGTACTCGGCGACCAGCTTGCCCAGCACCTCGCCAATCGTGGCGCCCTCGATGCTGACCACGGACGCGCCGCCGGCGTTGCTGCGCAGGACGGTCGGTAGGCGGACTTCGACGGCCACGGGGCCTCCTCGCTCAACTGCTCATCGGGTGCACCGGCCGCCTTCGGGCTGGTCGGGTGATTGTTGACTGAACCGGTAACGATTCTACAGAACGCCGGACGGGCTCCGGTGCTACGCCGTGACCTCGAGCCCGGGCACCTCCAGCCCGGGCACGTCCACCGGCTCCTCGGTGACGGCCTCGTCCCGGATCAGGTAGCTGCGCACGACGGGGTGGGTGTCGCGCAGCGAGACGAGGACGTAGTGCCATCCCGGGTCCGTGGCCTGGGCCACGTCGGTGGGCGACGGGTAGGCGTCGGTGTGGGTGTGGGAATGGAAGACACCCATGATGTCGGCCCCCATCCCCTGGGCGGCCCGGTCGACCCGCAACAGCTCTTTGGGGTCGATTTCGTAGACCATGGCCGAGGCCGCCGCGTTGGCCGTCGGGAAGAGGGCGACCGCCTCGTCGCCGCCATAGGGCCCGACCAGGAGGCCGCACGCCTCGTCGGGCAGGCCGGCCAGGCAGTGGGCGACCATCTCCATGTAGAGCTCACGGGAAAGACGCAGCACGGCTGCAGAGTACCCTCGTACCCCTTATGGCCAGGGCGAAGAAGCAAATCGCCAAGCGGGCGGCGGCCCGCGAGGAACGCGGGAACGACCGGACGGTCGCCACAAACCGGCGCGCCCGGCGCGAGTACGAGTTCCTCGAGACGGTGGAGGCCGGCATCCAGCTGCAGGGGTCCGAGGTGAAGTCGCTCCGGGAGGGCAAGGCCCAGATCAACGAGGCCTACGCCCGGGTCGACGACGGGGAGATGTGGATCTTCCAAATGCACATCCCGCCGTGGCAGTACGCCACCGGCTTCGGGTCCCATGACCCGGACCGCAAGCGGAAGCTGCTGCTGCACCGGGAGGAGATCGACGAGCTGATGGGCAAGACGCAGCAGCAGTCGCTGACGCTCATCCCGGTGTCGCTCTATTTCCGTGACGGCAAGGCCAAGGTGCAGCTGGCCCTGGCCAAGGGCCGCCGTCTCTACGACAAGCGCAACCTGATCATGGCCCGCGAGCTGGAGCGCGAGGCGGCCCGCGCCACCAAGGAGATCAACCGCTGGTCCGAATGAGGGTCGCCGCCTCGACGGTCCAGCCGGGGGCCGCCGGGCCCTAGAATGGCGAGACGGTCAAAGCGACCGTGCGGAATACCCATACATGGGGGTGATTGGCTTCGACTTCGGTCGTCAAGGTAGGAGAAGCGAGCCGTGGTCTCCGGAGCCACGTTAAAGAGCCGGAACCAAAAACAAACGCCGAGCAACCACAGCTCGCGCTCGCTGCTTAGGTAGCGACGTCCAGCCGGTCCCCGCCCTACGGATCGGATCTTGGGCGTCATGCAGTAGGGCTTACTCAGCGGTTCACACCAACTGATCGCTGAGGACACATCCGTTGGTTACGGGGCGGCATTGCCGCCGGCAGTTGTGCCGCCCCCGACAATCCTCTGCCGGCTGCGCTCGGAGAAGGCCTACTGCGGCTCCGGAGGACGCGGGTTCGATTCCCGCCACCTCCAAGGGGGCATGTTCATGAAAGAGCACGCCGAGTGTTCATGAAAGTGCCTTGTTGGAGGTGGCGATGAGTTCAATGCTCGTCCGCCACCCCACGGAACCGAAACCGCCGGCCCCCTGGGGGCCGGCGGTTTCGGTTCATCGAGTCTCTTTCGATCCTCTTGGGCGCGAACCATCCGGCTTGTTCGCCGAAAAAGAGAATGAAGGCTCTATTGAGGCGGGGCGACAGGTGGGGGTCGTGGTCTCTGTTCGATGATCTGCGCCCAGGTCCCACGACGACGCTTGGTTCGTGGAGAACGATTGCTGGGACCCTGCAGTACCGATCCGTCCCCACCGAGGCCGTGCTTGGCCCGAAACGAGCGGATACGCTCGAGGTTGAAGGCCGCGAGGGTGAATCCCAGCAGGACGGACACCTTCACTCGTCCGAAGACCCGGAAGAAGCCCCGGGTCAGGTCCACGAAGGAGCCCTTGAGCGCCGCGTTCACCGACTCGACCACCTGGCGCCTGCCCATGGAGATCCGCCATGCTGTCGTGCCATAGGGAATGCGCTGAGCCAGAGGAAGCTCGACCGGTGCGGCTGAAAGGATCCCCGAGCAGCAGCTCTTGGACCCTTCGGGCAGGTGCACCAGCGGAGAGTTCCGAGAAGCTCTCATGGTTTTTGGGACTTGACGGCTTCGGAGCAAGCCAGCGCAGAAGGGACAGCGCCACCGGGTAACGCCATCGACGTCAGGACCGGCGTGGCGGACGAGCCGCCAGCGGGCCCGTCGGTTGAACTTCGCCTCGTAGGCGACCTTCTCGGCTTCCGACGCGCCCCGCGGTGGCGCGGGCAGGTGACGAAGTTCTTCGGGCAAATGGGGAGAGAACAGCTGGCCGTCGATCAAGAGGGCCTCACCTGAGAAAGGCCTGCTCCCCCGCTGATGGGTCACCGGCTGGAAGGTCTGGACGATACCGGCCTGGGCCAAGGGCACAGAGGTGGACTCGGGCTTACAGAGCGAATAGCCGGGGTCCCACACCACCTCTGCGATGTTCAGTCCACCGCCTTTGGCCGAGATGAGGGTGTCGACCACAGATCGGCCCCGATGGGTTCCTGCCGGGACCAGGTTGCACGTGGTGATCACACCGGGGACCTCGGGGCCAAGGGTGGTCCTATCTACGTGGTTGGTCCATCGCACTTCGCGAGCCTGGACACCCAAGTGGAGCTCGTAGCCGACGTAAGGACCAGCGGCGCGGCTGTTCGTGGCCGACCGGTGCCCGGCTCGGGCGTCGGGATCGGCCGTGTAGCGCTTACGACCATCGGGACCGATGCCGAGCACCTTCGCTCGACGCCTAGCTCCCTTCGCGCCTTCGGGAACGCCGTTCACGAGTTGCGTCTCTGTCGCCTCTCCGTCGAGGTCCACGGTGACCGCCTCGCCATGAAGGGCACCCCAGGTCTCGACGTCGGTGCCATCGACGGCCACCGCACCGCTGACCAGGTATTGATGCGGAATCGCCGCTCGAGCCAGCTGGTTGGCGAACCACTCCTCGTTCAATCCCGCATCACCTGAGCCAAGAACCTCACAGAGCCGAACAAAGAGCCGCTCGACCCGGTGATAGGCCTCGTCGGGGTCCCAGTCGCTGATGTCGAGACTGCCCCTCTGAGCCTCCGTCATGGCATTGAGGGTCCGCGCCACCTCCACCAGGTGAGCCTGATGGTGGCGACCCAAAGCGTTGAGCTGGCAAGCCACGAGCAATCCGAGGAGGCTCAGATGACGCGGCCTCCCTATCCCAGAGTCGATCAGAGGACTCAGAGCGTCGACGACGTCCGAGCGGATGATCACCTGGCGGGCGATGTTCAGTTCAGCCCCGCTGGTCGGACGACCCCCACCCAGATCCAGTGGCGCACGGGTCATCGGCGTTCTCCGCGCAACATCCGAATGGCATCCCGCTCGCGCATCGGTGGGACATCAGCCAGCAGATCAGAAAGGACTGTGACGCCCCGAAGGCCTGCGGCGACTGCCAACTCAGGCAACCGGGTACTCGCCATCAAGTGCCACAGGAGCCAGGTCGACCGCAAGCGCGCGCAGGAAAGTTTGGGATGTCCCGGGGGGACCATCAAGGAAGCCGTCAGCGCACTGGCTCGATTTCGAGATATCGAGTAGCCACCCACCAGAAATTCGTGGTCAGCCGTTGCCGCCAGATCCAAGATGGTGGACTCCCACTGAGCCAGCACTGGTACGACTCGCGCCATGGGATCTCCGACACGTAGGAGCACCACTTCATCAATCAGAACGTCGTCGGCCCTCACCCGGGTACACCAACGACCATCGAGACCAGCCCCTGCTCCCAGGGCGATCAGCGCGCGAGCAGTCCGGCCTCGTCCCTCAGTCGTCTGATGGCTCGCATCGTTGGACAACTGCACAAGCTCTGCTGGCGTGTAAGGGGCCGCCACCTGCCGTCTGCTCACCGGCGGCCTTCGTGGCTCCCACGGTGCTTTGCGGGTCAGAAGGGGTCCGATGCGGCGAAGAAGCGCTCGGTAAGTGGCTCTCGACGCATCGGAGCCGGGCGATGCGGCGACAAAGCGCTCGACAGTGTCGGGATCGAAGACCAGCTCCCGGTCCAAGGCGATGCCCTCACCTCTGGCCCAAAGGGCGACCTGGACGAGAACGCGCAGGGTCCGCGTTGCGCTAGCCCAGCCAGAGAGGGGTAACTCCGAGGTGCAGCTGAGCACAAACGGCCGTACTGCCTCCCAGAGGGCCTCATCGATCGTCCGAGGGCGGTAGGAGGCAACGCGAAGCGCGATCTCGTCATTGGCACCCCAATCCGGAGCGCGTCTCGTACCCTTGGGCACGTCAGGACCTCCAATACAGGTCTTGGCCGGGCCCGGGGGTGTTAGCGCACCGCCCGGGCCACCTATTGTCTAAGTGCAAGCGTATTACTATAATTGCATCTAAACAAGCGTTTTCTTAAACTTAGCTTCGGTGCCCGAGGATCTCGTCAGTGTGACCGAGATTGCCAAGATCTTGGGTATCTCCCGACAACGGGTGAACCAATTGATCAAGTCGTACACAGACTTTCCAGCTCCTGAAGCAGAGTTGGCGATAGGTCGCGTGTGGCGGCGCGATGAAATTGAACGGTGGGATCACAACCATCCCCGCCGACCGGGCCGACCATCTGGGACTAAATAGCTCCAAATCCCGTAACGAGCATGCTATGGAAAAAAATCAGTGAACCCGAAACCTTGCGGACTCTTAATCCGCAGGTTTCGGGTTCAAATCCCGAGGGGCGCACCAGAACTACCCAGTCACAGCCTTACAAGTGAACGATTAAGCGTATCGGAACGACACAGGCGACCATCCAACCCAGATACGCCTTTCGATACGCCTAACCGATACGCTTAATGCATGGGCCGAAAGGTCGAAGACCTGGCGACGCGTTTCGAGCGTCTGGTTGACCGGACAGGCGAGCATCACATGTGGCTCGGCGGTGTGAATCCCGACCGTGGCACAGGCCGGTTGAATGTCGACAAAATTGAGAAGACAGCGCATCGCGTCGCGTGGGAGTTAGCGCATGGGGCGCTCTTACCGACGCAACGAGTGCTTACGTGCGCGACGAATCCGGCCTGCGTGCGCGTTGACCACCTGACCCTGGAAGGCGCGTCAGAAGCAAAGCCGCGCAGCCAAGCAAGAGCGCGCAAGGGGACCGGCTCGATGCGCATGGCTCGGCCCGGGATGTGGGAGCTCCGCGTGAGCCTTGGCCGGTGGGAGAACGGTCGGCCGCGATCGTTCACCCGCACTGTCCCTGCCAAGAGCAAGGCGGCCGCGGCTGCTCTGCTGGCGGAATTTGTGGACGAGATGACCGATTCACAACTGCCCAAGACCCAGGATCTCCGGGACATCACGGTGGACGAGGCAGTGACTCGATTTCTTGACGAGTACCTGGCAGCCGAGAAGGACCGGGCCGAGAAGACCATTGCCGACTACCGCTACCTCCACCAGCGATGGTTCTCCCCAGCCATCGGCGCCCTGCCGGTCAAACGGATCGAAAGCGCCACCATGGACCGGCTGTTCGGTGCGATGCGCCGAGCCGGCCTGAGCGCCTCTCGCCTCAATCAGGCCAAGAGCCTCTACGCTCCGTTCTTTCGGTGGGCCAAGCGACGGGGCATGACGACCAGGAACCCCATGGTCGAGTTCCAGCTGCCGACGAGCACGTACCGCTCGAAGGAGCGGACCCCGCCCGAGATCGAGGAACTATCGCTGCTCCTATCGACCGCGGTCGAGGTGACCCCAGATATCGCTCCGCTCCTGGTGCTGGGAGCGGTGACGGGGATCCGGCGGGGTGAGCTCGTCGGCATCACCCGTTCGGAGGTGGCCTCGAGGAAGAGCCAGATCACAATTGCGTCGGCCATCACGTCGTCGGGCAAGGTCAAGGGGACCAAGACCCGCCGGAACAGGACGTTCCACATTGATGCAGAGACGGTGGCCATGCTGAAACGACACTGCGATGAGATGGACGAGCGGGCTGCTGCCGCCGGCCTCGAGCTTGCCGCAGATCCCTTCCTCTTCAGCCTGGTGGCGGACTGTTCGACGCCTATGCCGCCCGACCACCTGACGAAGCGAGTTGGGGTGTTGAAGGGTTATCTCGGGATCGAAGACAAGCACCCAGAGGTCGTGGCGCTCGAAGACGAGGCCCTGAGGCTCCGACGGTCAACTCCCCCACCACGGTCACCCGGCAAAACGGGTCCACTGCCCGCCGGTGGCATGTCTTTTCGCGACATCGGGACAACCCTGGGGCGCAGCGAACGGTGGGCGAACCTCGCCGTGGCGGCCGCCGAGCGCCGGGAACACGGAAGGGCAGCGGGCCATGGTCATCTCGACTTCGACGGTTCGATCCTCGCCCTCCGCAAGTTCACGTCGTCAGAACTTCTCGACGCCGGGTTCAACGTCAGCGTGGTCGCCCAGCGGCAGGAACACGGAGCCCAGGTGCTGACCCGCCACTACTCGAAGTCTCGTGCTTCGTCCGATAAGCGGGCCGCCGAACACCTTGGCCGCGTCGTGCACGGTAAGGGGTAGCCCGGACGTGTCCCGATTAGGAATCAGATTGAGTCTGTCCAGCCAGTCGATGGCGTTTCGTTCTGGCTGGTCAGGCTCGGGCATATGTCCCTGCAGTAGCGCCGGGTGTGGGGGGTACTTAGCGTTTGAGTCGAGTAGCCGGGGGGAATCGCACCCCCCGGCTCTCACAGAACCGGACGTGAACCTCTCAGCTCATCCGGCTCTTGCAGGTCGGCTGGGCGTGACGGGGAGGAGATGCCAATGAGCGAAGAGCTGGGGATGGTGCAGCTTGGCAGCAACTAACCAGTCCCATGCCCGTCGACGTTTCCCTCGTAATCGTTTGAATTTCCGCATGGCCCATCGGACCAAATGCTGGTCGATGCGACGTGCGATGGAATACAACGCGGAGCGATAGAAGGCCCCGTAGTAGTTGATCCAGCCTCGGACCTGGGCGTTGATGCCACGGGCGAGACCAGACAGGTCCGTGCCACTGCGACGATTGAGGTGCCAATCTCTGATCTGCTTGCCCTTCGCCTTCTTCGCCGCAGCGCTCATGGCCGGTGAGAAGTTCACGAAGGACCCCCACTTGCCCTTGGCCAGGCGAGCCCGAAAGGTGTAGCCGAGGAAATCGAAGCTGGTGTGCTCGTAGTTCCTGCGGCGGTGCGCGTCTTTGCAGTACACGACCTTCGTCTTGTCGGGGTGCAGCTCGAGTCCGACGGACCCGAGCCGTTCGGCGAGTTTGGCCCACAGATGCATGGCCTTTGCCTCGGTGTCGCAGTGGATCACCACGTCATCCGCGTAGCTCGAAGGGACTGCCGGGGTGCTCCCGATCCATCCACTTGTCGAACGCATAGTGCATGAAGAGGTTGGCGAGCAGCGGCGAGATCGGGGACCCTTGCGGGGTTCCCTTCTCTCGTGCCACGAGGGTCCCGTCTGGCATCTGCATGGGGGCTTTGAGCCACCGTTCGACGTAGAGCAGGACCCAGCGTTCGTCGGTGTGGTGAGCGACCGCTTTTAGCAACAGGTCATGGGGCACGCTGTCGAAGAAGGCCCGGACGTCGATATCGAGCACCCAGTCCTGCTTCCAACAGCGCTGACGGGTCACGGCCAGAGCGTCATGGGCACTACGCCCCGGACGATAGCCATAGCTGTCGTGGTGGAAGATCGGCTCGAGCTTCTCTTCCAGCAGCATTGCGGCTGCGGTCTGGGCGATGCGGTCTGCCGTGTTCGGCACCCCCAACACCCGGACCCCGGCTCCATGGTCCTTCGGTATCTCGACCGCCCGCACCGGTCCGGGGAAGTAACTCCCCGAACTCATCCGGTTCCACAGCTTGTAGAGGTTGGCCCTCTCGCTTTCTGCGAAGCCTTCGATGCTGACGGCGTCCACGCCTGGCGCACCCTTGTTCGCCTGGACCTTCATCCACGCCTCGTAGACGAGGCGTTTTCGAATCCCAAACGACTTCTTTCCCAACTGTGGTCGTTCCATCAGTTCATCCCCCGCAGGGTTGACTGAAGGTGTGACCTGGCCTGCCCCGCCCCTTGGCTCGGACCCCATTACAGGGCCTTCATCGCTACTGCGAGCGGGTCCGCCTCTGTGCCTCGCATCGGTACTCTCACCCGAGGTGGCCGTGGCCACCCGGGATTCTCCCTCTTGACGGCCGAGGTGCCGACAGCACCCCGCCGAACGTATCGAGACGACAGATTCTCCTGTTCCGTGCCAGGGCCTGCGACGAGCTCACGCCACCTTTACACCGGACACCGCCAGGGCCACGAGCAGGCAGCTCCCCGGCTCCGGACATGCCCATTGGGCGCGCCCTTGTCCCGGAACTAAGGAACAGCCCCGGTTTCGATGTCATCGTTGAACCTTTCGATGCGTCAGCAGTGGTTTAACCATGTTCGTCTTCTCGTCGCATACCTGACCCGCTGATTGCGGGCCTTTTCCGCAGTCGCTTCCCACCCCGGCTCTTAACCGGCATGACACTGCGGCAGTTTGGGATCTCCGCCTGCACGGCGAACCCGGAGGGCCTGCCTCCATCCCTGGCACAGCACGGTTCGTGCTGGCGATCTTCTACATCGTCACCACTCCCCTTTCAGGACACACTTCCCAGGAGATTCCCGAGACGTAAGCCATTTGCCTGGTTTCGAACCAGCTTCCGTCAAGCTTACAGGGTGTTGCCCAAATGGGCAACACCCTGTACAATGTCTTCATGTCGAAGACGCCGGCGTCGGCAAACCTTTTGCGGAAACTGCGTGAGGAGAGCGGGCAAAGTCTGCGGCAGGCTGCGTCAGAACTCGGGGTGGCGGCCTCTCATCTGTCGAGACTGGAACGCGGAGAGAAATCTCCCAGCGAGGCGCTCAGCGAGAAGGTTGCCGGGTACTACGGGGTTGACGGGGATCTGATCCAGTTGAACGACGGCCGGGTACCAGCGGACATTCTTGAGATACTCAGGACTCACCCAGAACTGTTGGCTGAACTGCGGCAGAGACACCTTCCGCTCACATCGGGAGAAGAAGAGTGACCGACCCCTTCGTCGGCCAAACGCTAAATGGCTATGAGATCACTCGGTACAAGGGTCAAGGTGCGTTTAGTCTGGTTTACGAGGCCAACCACGTTGCCTCTGGGACGCCCGTAGCCATCAAGTTGCTGAAGCCCGGAGCGGTCCCTGAGCAAATCCGTGAGTTCGACAATGAGGGCGATCTTCTGGTTGCCCTTTCAGGAGCGGCGAATGTCGTAAACATTCTGGACACCCAGACTTGTCCTCTGACGGTGACGTTGACCGGTTCGACCATACCGATGACGATCGTGGCACGGTTCCACGTCCTCGAGCTCGCCGATGGATGTCTCGACGAGTTGGTTGCCCGGATTGATCAGATCCCTTGGAACGAACGTCTAAGCCTTTACCGGGACGTGGTTCTTGGGGTTCACCAGATGCACTGTGGCTCGGTGGTGCATCGTGACGTAAAAAGTTCAAACTGTCTGCTCTTTGAAAAGCCGATGCAAACACTGATGGCGAAAGTGAACGATCTCGGAAGGGCGCGTGACCTGAGGCGGTCCGCGATAGCTTCCGCGATTCACTACCGGACAGGTCGGGGAGATCCCAACTTCATGCCGCCCGAACTGCTCTGGCAATTGGGACGCGACGACGCGGTTACGCATCGATCTGCAGACCTGTATGGATTGGGATCTTTGATGTACGAGCTGGTAACCGGCCAGGGACTCACTTCGGTGGCGATATTTCCTCGCGCTCACGTGCTCCATGCAGATCTGGCGCTGCCCGATGCGCGACGGTCGCTGCAGTATCGGGCGCGACATGACGAGCTTCGAAGTTGGATCGAGTCCGCGCTGGCAATCGCTGAACCGGGAATCCCAAAGGCGATCACATGGCCAACAGTGGATTTGATCCGGCAATTATGTAACCCCGACCCATTGCTTCGATTTCCGAAGGTCATCGGCGGAAAGCGCAGGCCGCTGCCAGCCGATTTGAACTGGCTCTTGCGCCGCACAGACATTTTGATCAAGACGCTATCGAACGCCGAAGCGCAGAGAATCCGAGAAGGTAGAAAGAAGGCGCGATCGTGAGTCCTGCAACAAGCTTGGCGCCAGAGAGGCCGACCCTCGGCGCTCCGATTGAATCGCTACTCAGCCGGCCGTCCGCGGCTCTCCTGCCTCGTCCCGGCGAGCACCTCGGCGACCTTCTTGTTGAACCTGAAATGCGCGTGCTTCGTCCACCCGTTCGTGCGTTTAAAGGTCATGAGGTTGTTGACCCAGCGCAAGCTCGAGAGCGACAGATTCGAATGGACGAAGAGGCAAGCGCAATCGACCAGGCAAGATCACTGGCTCAGAGGAACTCCGATTCAAAGATCGCATGGGCGCGGCTCGCACAGACCTTGGCTGGAGCGGGAGAGTACGCGGAGGCAGTAGAAGCAGCGCGACGTGTGCTTCAGCTCAGCTCAGACCTTCCCGAGCTGGAAATGGAATCGTTCAACGCGACGTCAGAATTCGTTGCGTCACGCGTCTTGTTGTCTGCCGGACTTTCCGATGAGGCGGAAATATTCCTCAGAGAGCACAGTCAAATGGCCGGGCCATGGATGCTCCTCTACGCAGCCATTGCAGAGGGTCGTGGTGATCACTCGCAGGCGCTAGCGCGGCTCGAGGGAGGGATTGGTGCAGAATTTTCTGGGTTCAGAGGGTATCTGATGCTCCGTCTTGGACGGTGGCAAAATGCAATCGTTGAGCTCCGCGCTGCCGGAGGAGAGAGTTCTCGTAATCCCGATCTCCTGACCAATCTTGGTTACGCATACGCACTAGCAGGATCTCAGCGCAAAGCGATTAGATGCGCCCGTCAGGCGTCGATCCTCTCACCTTGGAGTCAGCGGCTGTCATTCAACCTTGTTTCGCTGTTGGTTGGGAGTGCTAGATGGGATGAAGCCAAGACTGAGCTGAAGAGACTGCAAGCAGAATTCCCCGATGACCTGAAGGTCGCATCGGTATTGGGCTTTGTCCACCTAAATGCTGGCAATGTTCGGGAGACAGTTCGAGAGTATCGCCGTGCCCTTAACACGAATCGATTTAAGCGGACTTCCGCTGAGTACTCCGAACTGGCAGTGAGTCTCGCGCTTATTGAATGGGTCATTGGAAAGAGAACCAGGGCTGAGGTCTTAGCGGAAGTTCGCAAACGCATAAGGGAGAGCAAGCCAACGCAAGCAATGGCGCTGGTTTTGGCTGATGTTGCGCCGCGGGAGATTGCTGCGAGCGAAGTAAGAGACCTCTACATCGAGCTGCGAAAAAGGGAATCTGAAGAGGCCCTACTGCCGCTGGCGGTCAAACTCGCGTTTCTTGAACGCGACTACGACGGGGGTCTGACCTTAGCGAAGCGGTGGGTTGAGGAGGCTCCCCTAAACCCGGATGCAGCTCAGCACTTAATGACCCTCTACGGGCACCTGTTCGGTGAGTTCGGAGAAGCCATTGAAGTTGGAGCTAAGGCGTTAATCAGAATCCCAGGAAGCGACGGCCTTCGTAATGCCGTCGGCTTCTATCTCGCTCTGTGTGGAGATTATTCGGGAGCACACAAAGTCCTAGAGGGTGTTGCTGATCCGAATCTTCCCACTGTGCTTGCGACTCGAGGTCTTGTAAAGCTCGGGGAGGGACAAATAGACGAAGGCCTGGACCTTTATGACAGAGCAATTGAGGTCGCCGGGGAGAGAACTGGCCGGGGACAAATACTTGAGGAATTCCGGACGATGGCGCGTCTGTACGAGTGGCTGGCGCTCTGTCGCTTAGGACTCACCGATCAGCCGGAGATTCGAGACCGCTTCGACGTCGCGCTTCCTGACGATTGGGGCGAGAGCAGTCAGCTTCTTGCCCTGAGCGAGCTCGCTAGGCAGATAGACGTAAGTTGGCCGGAATGCTCACCTAAATAAGCCATCCAATGTCGTATTTGTCCGCGACAGACAGGTTGGTTAGATAGGTCGGTTTGGACCGTAGGGGCCCATTCGGACCACAGAGTTTCTTGGTCTCGGTGGACGAAGCAACCCACCTTGAGAGGGTGGCCAGACTAGTCCACGCAGTTAGCCCTGATGACGTTGGTCCTCGTCAGACGCCTATCGGGATCTATCGTTTTCCTCAAAGTCCATCCGATTGGGTTGATTGGATGGACAAAAGGATGGACAACTTTTCACGGAAAGCCCTGAGCGAGGTCCCGCCATCAACTTCCAGTGGGCTTGTCCGTGCCGAGGCTGCTACCAGTACCACCACAGCAGATCGCAGTTCTGGGGTGGTGGGTAGTGAAGCGATGACAGCAGAGGAAGACCGGCAATATCTTGCCCCTGACGATTTCCGGCGCGAGCGCTTTGGCTAGTGCCATCGGCTTTTGCCCTTGCAGAAGGTGACGATCCGCCCATTTTCGACCTTGTCTCTGAGGAGGTGTGGGACCACCTCGTTCATCTCACAGACGACGTCGCCATACGTACGACGAATTGGATAGGTAGCAGAGTCGAGCTTCTCCATGAGGTCTCGATGCAGTGGCTACATGCCACTCCCGTCGAGCTCGAGGGATCCCCGTACGCTCCGGAACCGGCCTTCGACGCTGCCGAAGAGTTCGAGGCATGTTACTACCACTTCCGAGATGCAGGATCGACGCCGAGAGGTCATATTGTGGTCCGGTGTCTTGGTGCGCCCGCTTGAGCGACCCACCTATGGCACTGGGGTTTGGCCCTCCGGTGAGGTATGGGGCCACTGACATCCCTGAACCGATCCCGTGGGATTTTCGTGTCAGATGTTCCCCGAAACCTTTTGAGTCAGTCTCAACATGGATACGACGAGTGAGTTCCTGCTTCACCACGCAAAGAGATCTACAAAAAATAGTTAGCCCTCTAGCTGTCTCCGAACGCGCGAACCCAGGCGAGTGACAACGTCGGCGCCCCGATAGCATCATGGCCGTGATGACCTTCGACGCGAAGATCCTCACCGTCTCCGAATCGGTCAGCGTCGGTGCGCGTGAGGATCGCTCAGGTGACGAGCTAAAGAGGGTGCTCGTCGAGCACGGGTTTCGCGTCGTCGATCGGCGGATCGTCCCCGACGGCACGACCTCAGTATCGGCCGCCCTCGTGGATCTGTCGACCGGATTTACTGGGCTCGTCGTGACCACGGGGGGCACCGGATTCTCGCCGACTGACGTCACCCCGGAGGCGACCCGCGCCGTCCTTGAACGTGAGGCTCCTGGCCTGGCTGAGGTCATGCGATCCGTGAGCGCGCTAGGACGTCTATCCCGCGGCGTGGCGGGAACCGTCGGAAGTTGCCTCATTCTCAACGTCCCGGGATCGCCCAGCGGTGCAGCGGAGTCGCTCGAGGCCGTGGCGGACGTTCTCGGACATGCGCTCGAGCTACTCGCCGGGGGCCGACCCCACTGATCCGGCGTTGTCTGGATGTCGGAGTTGCAGCAGAACGCCGCAAGCGCGGGGAGACCAGCGCAGTTTTGCGATTACTGTGGTGGACGGCCCTATCCCGCGAGACACCTGGAAAGGGAGGCAGTGACCGACGCTAAGGAGGATATGAAGGACGGTCCAGTCGCCCTGACCCAGTTGACTCCCCCGGAAGGCGATGACTGGATTGGCGTCGGTACTGGGCCCGTGCCGGTTGAGACGGCGTGGCAGTGGGCAATCCTCCCGCAGTGCGGAGGAATCGTGACGTTCTGCGGCACGGTGCGCGACTACTCCGAGGGACATCCCGCCGTAACCTCGCTGGAATACGAGGCCTACGTCGAGCAGGTTGCTCCGCGGCTCGCACGGGTGGCTGCAGCGGCCCGGGAGCGCTGGGGGGAGATCGGACGACTGGTTCTTCTACACCGGGTCGGAAGGCTCGTAGTTGGAGAGGTGTCAGTGGTCGTAGTGGCGTCCACACCCCACAGGGCCGAGGCATTCGCGGCGGCGCAGTTCTGCATCGACACCCTGAAGCACACGGTCCCCATCTGGAAGCGCGAGACCTGGAGGGGTGGCACGGACTGGACCCTCTGTTCCGATGTCCTCGACGGTGTCGGTCACAACGCACCATCCGTTCCGTGAGGGTCGACGCATGACATCTCCCGTCCGAGTCGCGATCTCCTTGGGACCCCTCCGGAATCAAGGGGAGATGCCGCCCGCCATGCCACTCGAGGGCCCTCTGGTCGACCGCTACGGCCGCGTGCACCAAGATCTCCGCATCTCCGTCACTGATCGCTGCAACCTGCGCTGCGTCTACTGCATGCCCGAAGAGGGTCTTTCGTTTCTCCCAATCGATCAGCTCCTCACCTTCGAGGAGATCACCCGGGTGGCCCGGGTGGCCCGGAGCCTGGGTGTGACGGCGCTGCGAATCACGGGCGGCGAGCCGCTCGTGCGCAAGGGGCTCCCGATGCTGGTCGCCCGATTGTCCGCGCTCGGGTTCGATGACCTGGCCGTAACCACCAACGGGACGGAGTTGGCCCGTCTGGCCGGAAAGCTGGCCTCGGCCGGCCTGAGACGGGTGAACGTAAGCTGCGACTCCCTGCGACCAGAGCGTTTTGCAGCCATTCGCCGGAGGGGGGTCCTCAGTGACGTCTTGCGTGGAATGGATGTCGCCGAGGCGGCAGGGCTGACCCCGCTAAAGGTGAATGTGGTGCTGCTGCAAGGGCGCAACGACGACGAGGTTCTTGACTTCGCCTCCTTCGCCCGCGCCACCGGGCGCGTCGTTCGGTTTATTGAGTTCATGCCACTCGATGCGCAGGGAGACTGGGACCGCGCGAGACTCGTCCCGGGCCGCGAGGTCTTTGATCGGATCAACGCGCGCTGGACCTTGGAGCCTTTGCCAAATCCCGCGAACGCTCCGGCCGAGCGGTTCCGCTTCACCGACGGATCCGGCGAAATCGGCCTAATCTCAAGCGTCACGGAGCCCTTCTGTGGCACGTGCAACCGCCTCCGACTCACGGCGGACGGCGCCGTGCGAAACTGCCTCTTCACCAACGACGAAGCGACCGTGAGGGACCTCTTGCGCAACGACGGGAGCGACGTGGAGCTCTCCCTCCTGTTGAGACAAGCCGTCTGGGCCAAACATCCGGGCCATGGGATCAACGAGCCAGGGTTTCTCAGCCCGACGCGATCGATGTCGATGATCGGCGGGTAGCGATGGCTCGCCTTCGATTATTCGGGCCGGCGCGGGAGGCGGCGGGGGCGTCTGAAGCAATCGTGACTGGGGACAATGTTGCCGCCATCGCGGCGGGCGCCAAGGCGCGCTTCGGTGAGCCGTTCTCCACCATTCTTGACAGGTCCCGCCTTTGGGTCAACGGCGAAGAGGCGGACCCCGCCACGCCTGTCGGCGGCGACGACGAAGTCGCGGTGATCCCGCCGGTTTCGGGGGGTTGCGCGTGAACGCGCGACCGGACTCGAAGATCAGGGCAGTAGGAGCTCTGACCCACCTCGACGAGCACGGCCGTGCCCGCATGGTCGACATAACGGCCAAACCGTTGACGCGCCGAGTGGCTGTCGCGCGTTGCGCTGTCATCACCATCGTCGATGCCGTCGAGGCACTTGGCGACCCCGGTCACGGACTCGACCCAGTGGAGGCAGCACGCGTCGCCGGCATCCAAGCCGCCAAGCAGACTGCCTCGCTCGTGCCTCTCTGCCACTCCCTCCGGGTCGACCTGGTATCGGTTGCCGTCGAGATGTCCCCGCACCGGATCGAGATCACCGCGGTCACCGAGATCGTCGAAAGGACGGGTGTGGAGATGGAGGCGCTCACCGCCTGCGCCGTTTCGGGCCTCACCTTGGTCGGCTCCTTGCTCGAGTTCGACCCGGATGTGTCAATGGAGGAGCTCGCCGTCTGGCACAAATCGGGAGGGCGGTCCGGCGAATGGGACAGGGATACTCACGCCCAGCAGGACCTGCTGAAAGCCCCGCCCGCGGTGACCGCCAAACCGGCTGGTCATAACCCGCTCCAGCAAGGATAAGGGCTGTAAACAGCCTCAAATGCGGCATATATCCCGCTGAACTGAGTAAGTAGGCAATCACTTTGTTACCATGTCGGAGTGTTGACCCCGTACTCCCAGCGGTGTTCTAGGGCCGTCCGTCTGCGATGGATCAGCGCGGCTGCCGTGGTGTCGCTCGGTCTCGGCGTGGCCCCGACACTGGGTGGCTCAGCCGCCGCCTCCGCCTTGCCCTCGGGCCCGGTCGACGTGTTGTCGGCCGGCTCGTTGCAGGACCTGCTGCAACAGCAGATCGGACCTGCCTTCCAAAAGGCCACCGGATACACCCTCAACGACAATTCAATGGGCTCGGACGCGATCGCCAACGGGATTAAGGGCGGAACCCTTCAAGGTGATGTGTTCCTCAGCGCTTCGCCGGCGATCAACGAGAACCTCGAGGGTTCGGCCAACGGGAATTGGCTGTCGTGGTACGCGGAGTTTGGCTCGTCGCCACTCGTTCTGGGCTACAACCCGTCGAGCAAGTTTGCTGCGGACCTGCGGACCAAGCCGTGGTATGACGTCATCTACAAGCCCGGCTTTCTGATCGGTCGGACCGACCCCACGACCGACCCCAAGGGCGTCTTGGCCGTCACCGCCCTGGAAGGGGCGGCCAAGTCACACCACATCGAGGCCCTGAAGGCCATCGCGTCATCGACGTCGAACGTTTACCCAGAGACCTCACTTGTCGGGCAGTTGCAGGCAGGGCAACTCGATGCCGGCTTCTTCTACAGCGTCGAAGCGTCGGCGGCCGGCATCAGGACGGTGCCGCTCACCGGAACCAGCCTCGCCGGCGACTACACCATCACGGTGCTCAACCGGGCGCCGCATGAGGCCTCCGCCCGCGCCTTCGTGGCGTTCCTTTTGGGTAAGACAGGGCGCAAGATCCTGCAAAGCAACGGGATCGTCGTGATCAGTCCGCCCAAACTGAGCGGTAGCTCCTCGGTGCCGAAGGACCTCAAGGGGCTGTTGAAACCGTGACGGGGGGGGCACTGCGAAGCCCCCTTCCCTGGTTGGGCGGTCTGATCGTCGTGTATCTGGCCGTCCCGCTCGTCGCCTTCGGCCTCCGCTTTCTTGGGGCCTCCCACCGCGGGCTCCACGTGCCGGGACTGTTCCCGTCCTTGTTCGTGTCGCTCGAGAGCGCCACCATCTCGCTGGCACTGATCACCGTGCTCGGCGTCCCGCTGGCCTACCTGCTGTCCCGTTCCCGGAGCCGCCTGGCATCATTGATCGGACTCGTGGTGCTCCTGCCCTTGGCGGTACCTCCCCTTATGAGCGGGATCCTGCTGATCTACCTGGTAGGCCCCTACACCTTCCTGGGCCAGTTCTTCGGCGGTCATCTCACCAACTCGCTCGCCGGCATCGTGCTTGCACAGACGTTTTGCGCAGCCCCGTTTCTCATCGTGGCCGCACGCGCCGCGTTCGGTGCCATCGATCCGGCCATGCTCGACACTGCCGCCACGCTTGGCCACTCCGAACCATCTCGGTTCCGGCTTGTGGCTATCCCCGTGGCCTCACCCGGAATCCGTGCGGGGATGGTGCTGGCCTGGCTGCGCGCCTTTGGTGAGTATGGGGCCGTCATCATCCTCGCCTACCACCCGTTTTCACTCCCCGTCTACACCTACAACCAGTTCAGCGGGGTCGGCCTGCCCACGACACTGGCTCCGACGGCCTTGGCTCTGGCCGTGGCGGCCGTCGTGATCATGTTCGGCCGTCTCGCGCCACGTGACCATCGGGCTCACTGCGCCCTCGTTCCCGCGCCCAACCCTCCCGGCACCACGACACCGACACCGGTGACCTTCCACCTCGACTATCGAATCGGAACTTTCCATCTTGAGTTGTCACACCGGTCCGAGGGAAACAACCTGGCGATTCTCGGGCCCTCAGGATCGGGCAAGTCCGCATTACTCCGGAGTCTGGCAGGACTCAACGGCCCGACGCCCGGCCCGGTCTGGTACGGGGGTCGGCCGATGGAACGCATCGCCGCGGAATTCCGCCGGGTGGGCTACGTGGCCCAAGGGTTCTCCCTCTATCCCCATCTCACCGTGTGGCAACAGCTGCTCTTTGCCGAGGGCGCCGCGCCGCGCCAGGCCGCGTACTGGCTCAACCACCTTCATCTGGAAGGGCTGCAAGACCGATTCCCCGATCAGATCTCCGGCGGACAGCGTCAGCGGGTGGCCCTGGCACAGGCCCTCTGCAGATCGCCGGACCTCCTCCTCCTCGATGAACCGTTCTCGGCCCTCGACGCGCCGGTTCGACGGGAGCTGCGGCGGGAGCTACGGGAACTGCAACACGTCACGGGATTGGCCACCGTACTGGTGACCCATGACCCCGAGGAGGCCGCGTTCTTGGCCGATGAGGTCATCGTCATATCGAACGGCCGCGCGTTGCAATCCGGGTCCACGAGGGATCTCTTCACCCGTCCCCGCTCCCTAGAGGTCGCTCGACTGCTCGGCATCGCCAACCTGTACAGGGCGACAGTCGAATCCGACGGTTGGATCGATACTGCAGGCATCATGATCCGTGCGTCGACAGAGGGCCTGGCGCCCGCAACACCGGTGTTATGGAGCATTCGGCCGGAAGACGTCACCCTGCTCGACTCGGGAGGACTTTCGGGGACCTTCTTCGACGTTGCCGACCTGGGTACCGCGGTTTCCTTGTTCATCTCCGTCGGAGCGGGACTCGAAATCCTTGCTCGCACAACCGAACGACATGGCTTCCAGATCGGCGATGGGTGTCACCTTGAGTTGCCGAGCGAGGCGATCAGCCTTTGGCCACAAGAGCAGTCGCTGTCAGAGGTGGGAGAGCAGCGCTAACAGCTTCTCTCGATCAGGTATCTGTTGAAACCTCGATGCCAACGTTCGTGGCCTTGACGACGGCGTAAGCGAGCATTCCCGGCTCCAGCTCTAAATCCTCGGCCGCCTCTCGAGTGATGAGCGCCACGAAGCGATGGGGCCCCGACTGCACCTCGACCTGAGCCGCCACCCCGTCCTTAGTCACGTGAGTCACGATCCCGCTGAAGCGGTTTCGGGCTGACTGGCTCCGCGACCGGTCGCGACCCTGCTCACCGGCGAGTTCGACTGCCAACCGGGCAAGGTCAGCTCCATCGACGTAGCGCATGCCTCCCGACGCCGGCGTCGCCAACAACCGCCCAGCGTCAGCCCAGCGACGCACGGTATCCGCGCTGACCCCTAACAATTCCGCCGCTTGGCTGATGCGGTACTTAGGCACACCACACGGTAGCAAGGGCCATATGCGGAGAGCGGATAAGCGATGTGACCCTTGGTCAGGCTGGGTCAGCAACGGCGTCGAACTCGAACTTCGAATGTTCCTCGGCCAGCCAGCCCGACGCGTGGCGAGTCTCTTGCGTCTGGGTGACTGAGCCCAGTTCATGAAGCGCAGCGAGTCCAGGTTGGCCGGTGCAAAGAGAGAGCACGCGTCGGACAATCATGAAGAAGGCAATAAGACGGAAATTCCGCGGAAGTTCGCACCTAGTGTGACAGGCCGACGCAGCGAATCCGCAGTGGCGTTGTGTCGATCCCTCACTGGGCACCACCATGCGAACATGAACGTGCAGACCGGCAAAAACTCGCTCGTCCCGGATCACCACGACGTGCTGCCTGGCCTTTGAGGTCAGCATGGAGCCAGCCGTAGCCGGCTGGCATGGGCACTCTGGAGGGAGCGGTCAGATGCCGCGAAGCGATTCTGCCACGTCCCGTGCCGCCGCCAGCGCCTCGGCCGGGGTCAGCCCGGACGTAGCTGCCAACCAGCACGAGAGTGGCGCGGCGGTGCGCTCCGACGCGTGAGCGGCAGTCCCGGCCAGATCGAGCACCGCTTCGACATCCGCCTCCGACAACGCATCGACACCCAGCGCGGCGGCGTAGCAATCGGTGAAGGTCCGAGCGTCAAATGCCATCGGACGCCGATCCTACCGGTAACGAGTCCCTGGCCGAATTCACCAGAGCGCCTCGGGTGCCGCGGACAGCCGATCGGTGTCGAGGAGGATTACCTCGACGCGACCACCGGAGCGGATGCCGTCTCCGTCAGGTAGTAGGGCAAGGGCGTTTGATTGCGCCATAGCACGCAGCATGTGAGAGCCCTGGACCCCGGACATCCTCACCTGCAGCAGTCCGTCGGCACTTGCGCGCGCCGTCACTCGCATCAAATGCAATTTGCCATCTCGGGAACGGGGGAGATCGCCGACGGCGACGGCGGCAAAGCGGGGTCGATCGAGCACTGTGTAGCCGGCCATTGAGCGAAGCGCCGGTCGGACGAACACCTCATAGGAGACGAGGGCAGATACGGGGTTTCCGGGAAGGCCGAAGATCGGCGTCGTGCTCGGTTGCAGCACGCCGAAGGCGAGGGGCTTGGCGGGCTTGATGGCGACCTGCATCGAACGCGCGGTCCCCCCACTCA
>DATNLP010000554.1:0-14655 GCA_035602795.1 Acidimicrobiales bacterium
CCGACGCCGGCACCAGCGTCACGATGGCCAGCCACCAGCCCGACGCAGCGACCAAGGCGACGCCCGACCAGAGCAGTTGGACGATCCGCCGGCGCAACGTCGTCGGCGCCGCCACCAGGTAGGCCAGCCCGAAGGCGGGCACGACCACCAACCCCTGCATCATTTTGGTCAGAAAGGCGAAACCCAGCAGCGCGCCCACGGCCACCAGCCACCGGGTGCCGGCGCGTTCCATGGCACGAGTCAGGCAGTAGGCAGCGGCCACCAGAAGCAGGGTGAGCAACGAGTCGGGATTGTCGAAGCGGAACATCAGGGCGGCCACCGGGGTGACGGCGAGCATCGTGCCCGCAGCCAGGCCCGCCGCCTCGTTGCTGACGCGGCGCACGGTTGCGTAGAGGAGTGCCACAGCGAGGACACCCTCGAGCACGTTGGGCAGCATCACGCTCCACGTGCTGAACCCGAAGAGCCGAGCCGACAGGTCCATCACCCACAGCGACGCCGGCGGCTTGTCCACCGTGATGAAGTTGGACGGGTCCAGTGACCCGAACAGCATGGCCTTCCAGCTCTTCGACCCGGCCTCCACGGCGGCGGCGTAGAAGCTGTTGCCGAACCCCGAGGAGGCCAGGTTGTAGAGGTACGACGCTGCGGTCGCGACCAGCAGGCACGCCAGCGCGGGCCGGGCCAAGCGTGGCCGCCCGTTTCCGGTTGCGTCGTCGTGTCCCGGCACCGCGTTCGGAGGCTCGAACGAAGCAAGCGTTCCGAGCTCTGGTACGTCGAGCGGCTCCGTGGGGGCGATCTCTGTGGGAGGCATGCCACAGGATCTGGTGCGCACGTTGCACGGTGCGGTGAGGGGGCCGAGAGCCCGCTGAGAAGTCCGACCCGGTGCTGCCACGTGAAGTCGGGCGGTCGAGTCCTCTGCAAGCCGGCGATGTCCTGCGCATAGTGTTGGCCCCGAGCACACATCGTGGCGCGGATCAGACGTCCCGCCGGTCAACGGCGTCAACGGTTGGCGTCACAGCGCACGACCAGCATCATGGTCAGCACCACCACTGCTCTCTGCAAGGCCCGTGGTACGTTGCCGGCATGGCGGCCGACGTCAGCCGGCGGGATGCGCGCTACGCCGAAGCCGGCGTGCTGGCGGAGCCGGCGTTGTCGTGGGGCTTGGGGGCGAGCCCGACCGGCCTTTCCCCGTCCCCGAAGTAGCGCCTCGCCGTGCCGCACCTTCTCCACCGTTGCGGGCCATCGGCTGCAGCCATCACCGCGCTCGTCGTGCTCCTCACTGTCGTGAGCACTGCGGGCCAATCGAGCGCGGCGACGAAGGGCCCGCACCGCTCGACGACCACGACACATCCGGTCACGACGACCACCCAGCCGGCGACGACTACGACCCACCCGTCAACCACGTCGACGTCGTCAGCGACGACCGCCTCGACATCGAGCTCGAGCACGTCGAGCACCCCGGTCGGGTCGTCGACCACGTCGACCACGACCACGGTCCACAAGCCTCGGCCGCCCGGGCCCCCGCACGTCGCCAACCAGCCCAACCTCAACGCGCTCTCGCCGCACGTGGTGGCCCTGACCGGGCCCGGCACCCAGTACCAGTTCAGCCCCTCGCTGTCGACGAACGGGTCGACGCCCGGCGTCCCCAGCTATCTGACCTCTCCGGGTGGGCCGTACATGTACGACTCCAGTGGGCGGATGGTGATTTTGCACGGCGCCAACGTGGTCTACAAACACGCGCCATTTATCGCCTACCCGGATCCGGGCGAGCCGTGGAATTTCGACGCCACCGACGCCCAAAAGATGCAGTCGCTGGGATTCAACGTGGTGAGGCTTGGCATTGAGTGGCAGGCGCTCGAGCCCGGCTCCGGCGCGCCCAACCAGCCCAAGATCTGCACGCCCGGCCCCCCGGGCGATCCCCATGAGTTCAACCTGGCCGTCGCCGACGCCTACCTGGCGCATGTCAAGGCCACGGTCGACCTCCTGGCCCGCTACGGCATCTACACGTTGCTCGACATGCATCAGGACGTCTACAACACGCTGTTCCGCGGCGAGGGCGCTCCCGACTGGGCCGTCTGCACGAACAACGTGCCGATCGTGCCCAAGGGCGGGCGCTGGTCGAACAACTACTCGAACCCTCAGCTCGACACCGCCGTGGGGCACTTCTGGGAGAACGACGTCATCGGCAATCTCCAGGGTCAGTTCGACCTGGTCTGGAAGACCGTGGCCGAGTACTTCAAGGACGATCCCTGGGTGATCGGCTACGACCCGTACAACGAGCCCTTTTCCACGGAGACGACGACGGCGTCCGAGTCGACCTTCACCCAGGACCTCGAGTGCTTCTACACCGGTGCCGCACACACCGGCTTCCTGGCCAACGGCCAGACCCCCCTGGTGTGCCCACCCTCCGACCCGGCCGACGGTGTCGTGCCGACCATCCAATCAGTCGACTCGCATCACCTCATCTTCGTCGAGCCGGACATCTACTGGGTCACCGGGGGCAACGTCCCGTCCCAGTTGGGACCGATGCCGTTCCCGCGCATCGTCTTCAACTTCCACGACTACTGCGGCGACCGCAGCCCGGTGACCGGCAACCCGACCAACCTGCTCAAATGTCTGCAGTCGGAAGAGACGGCGGCGGCCGAGCAGGACGTCACGCGCCTGTCCATGGCCTCGGCCGACCAGTCGACAGGCCCGGCCATCTTCATGAGCGAGTTCGGCGCCACCCAGAGCGTCGCCCTGGTCGGCTTCGACACCGAGTGGGCCGGGTTGAACACCGTCGGCTGGATCTACTGGGCCTGGAAGTACTACGACGACCCCACCGGGTCCTCGGCCGAAGGTCTGGTCTTGCCCGATGGCTCCTACTCGCCGATCGTGACGGTCCTATCCAGGACGTTCCCCCAGGAGGTGTCGGGCATCGCCAACGCCGTCCTCTTCAACCCGTTTACCTCGTCGTTCAGCATGGCGTATACGCCGAGCCTGTCCGCGCGCGGCCGGACGGTCATCTTCGTCGCCGCGCCCGAGCACTATCCCGACGGCTGGTGCGCCGCCGTCAAGGGCGGGCGGATCACGTCGCCTCCGGGTTCCGCCCATCTGACCATCAAGACCGTCGGGCAACCGCTCGAGGTCTACGTGTCGGTCACCGCAGGAGCGTGCCCTTGAGTTGAGCGGTGCCATCCGGCGCCCCCGTGCTCTCCTGCCGGAGCCTGACGTGTCTGGCAGGCCACACGAAACCGGCATTGCCGGGTGGTGGCGCACCGCTGGGCGCTCGGTTGGTGCACTCCGAGGCTTCTGAACTCAAGAAAACCCGCGTTGTGGTCGATGATGAGCGCAGGAACGGTGTCCCAACGGGCACCCACCGTGTCGATCCTGCACGGCGGGAGGTGCAGCAGATGGTGACCAGCAGATGGTGACCACAGACGGGAAGCACATGCGCGTCCTGCAACCCGGGGCGCTGGCGGAGTGGTTCGCCCGGGCCGAGCGGCCCTGGAGCCCGATCACGGTGGCCGGGCGGCACTTCAATACCCTGGTCCGCGACAACGCCGGCGTTCCCGCCCTGACCGACTTCGACGATCTCTACGACGTGGCCGACCTGGCGGTTCAGTGGCTCGAGCACAACCCC
The DNA here is from genome assembly GCA_035602795.1 of Acidimicrobiales bacterium. GTDB lineage: Bacteria > Actinomycetota > Acidimicrobiia > Acidimicrobiales > RAAP-2 > Bog-473. The sequence goes on from DATNLP010000554.1 coordinate 3,620, forward strand.
TGCCCGGACAAGGCGATCGAAAGGCGGCTCAGGGCCCAGATGATGGGGTACCGCGCCGTCGCCGACACGGTGCGCTGCACCATCGTCGAGGAGGACGGCGACCTGATGGTGGCTCGGCTCGGCCACCTGCGCCGGGTGATCGACCAGCACGCCGAAGCAATCGACGAATTGGTACGACCCGGAACGCAGGTACTTCCCGAGAGCCAGGGAGACAAGGGGGCGACCATCGTGCCGCTCCGCCGTCGGGTGCCGCGCCAAGTGGCCGGGTGGGTCGGGATCTGCCTGATTCAGGGCGAACCCGCCACGAAACGGCACGACTGCCGCGTCGTCGATATCTCCATGATGGGGCTCGGCCTCCTGTTCCAGCACCCTTCCCCCTCCGTGCTGGTCGGCCGTCGCATGTCCGTCGACGTCACCGCGGTCGGCGACCGGGTCAACATCCGGCTCGAGGGCAAGGTGACCAACGCAACAGCCACACCGGGGGGAGCTGCCCGCATCGGCATCGAGTTCGACGACTCCTCCGGAACGGAGCCGGACAGCCCGGCCGTGCAGAGCGCCGGGACCAGCCGTTCGCGCGGTGCGGGTTCATCGAGCCACCATCGTTAGCTGAACTCGCCACGAACGAAGGGCGCCTCGGGGTTCGCCCGCTCCTTCGGGCGGGACTCTCACGAGGTCGCGGCACCCGACGCATCTGGCGACTGAACTCGGTCGGACCGAACGGGTCAGGCCGAAGAGCACTCCTCACGGAGCTCGGTCTCGAACCAGGGCCGCCCGCCCGGTCTCAGACCTCGGTGCTCGAGCGCTCCATGCTCTGCACGTCGAAGAAGATCGGCAACAGATACTTCACATAGAACGCGTGAACGGTCAGTCCCGGATAGACGAGGTCTTCGTACCGCTTGATCTTCACCCGATCGTCCTTCTCGGCGTAGCGCTCACAGACGACGAGCAAGTCATCGACCTCTTCGCGCGAATCCTGCAACAACCCCAGGTGGTCGTAGCCGGGCGAGCTCATGGGCTTGTCGCTCTCGGCGAGAAGGATGAACTGGTCCTGGTCGGGCATCAGGAGATGACACGACTGGCCCACCACTTCGGTGTCGAGGGCCTTCCATCCGAAGACGGAACCGTAGAAAGCGTCGATTTCCTCACGAAACGACTCGGTGAGGCTTCCGACCGGAAAGGTCATCTCCATATGGTTGAATCGCATCGCCGCTACCCTCCCGTGTGTGAGCTTCCCATAGTGGCCCAACGCGGCCGGCAACGCTCGGTCGGAGGCCCTTTTTGGGACCGTCGGCAGGTCAGAGCGCTCGTGCCACCGACGGGCACCGGGCGCCCCGGCGGAGTTGCGTTCGAACCAGAACGGCGAGGTCGTCACCGCCTCCCGGGAACCCAGGAGGGCTGACTTCGCTTCAGGCGCTCTCCAGGCGTTCGCTGTCGGCCCGGAACCGAGCGACCCAGTCCCTCGAGAGGTGGTCCGACTGCCGCTTCATCGATTTCTGGCCCTCGGGGGGGTCGACGCCGAGAGCGTCGAGCACGCGACCGATGGTGGCGGCCCGGGTAGTGGCGAATTCTTCGTAGATGACCCGAATGGGCTCCCGACCTGTCGCATGGAACCAATCCTCCCAGCGGGCATCCCACCGGTGCAGGGAGTTGAGCAGGTGCTCGATGGCCCGGTAGTCGTACTCGGCGGGGGGCGTCTCCTCGTCGTCGCGGTCGTCGGAGTCCGAACCCGACTCCGTGCGCCATTGCTGGGTCTGAATGGCCTTCCAGAGGGAGACGGCCTGCGCCACCTTGTCACGACGCCTGATGAAGATGATCTTCAATCGAGGAAAGACGACGTCGAGCCTTTCATTGAACGACGGCAGGTCGCCCAGACCCGGGAGCTCCCCCATCCTCAGCCTGAACTCGTCGAAGTAGTTCCACATCATCTTGGCGCCGAAGACCCCGTTGCCAGTGGTGGCCCGCTGCAGCACATAGCGAAACCACGCTTCGAACTCCCCCGGCTGTTCTGGCCGTCCCGGCACCGTCGGCGCCAGTCGCTCGGCAATGTCTTGCACAGAAGGGTCCTCGAAGTACTGCCGTGGCTGCCGGGCCAGACCGGTCTCGCGCAGGTTCTCGAAGTACTCGTCGGGCACGCCTGCGACCTCGGTAGCCCTCAGGAGTTCGCAGAGCAGGGTGCTCCCGCTGCGTTGCGTGGCACAGACCAGGTAGGAGATTCCACCTACGCGCACCTGTGAGCCCACGCCCATACCTTAGCGTTTCTAGCGGAACAATAGGGATTGCTTGGTACCATTGGCTTCAAATGAAGCCGAACGTTGTCTATCTGCACTCACACGACACGGGCCGCTACGTGCAGCCCTACGGGTATCCGGTCCCGACACCCAACATCCAGCACCTCGCCGACCAGGGCGTGCTCTTCCGCCAGGCCTTTTGCGCCGCGCCGGTCTGCTCGGGCTCACGGGCGGCGTTGTTGACCGGCCAGTGCACCCACGCCACGGGGATGCTCGGCCTGGCCCACCGCGGCTATCGGCTGCGCCACCCCGACCGCCACATGGTGAATGTGCTGCGCGAGGGCGGTTACTGGTCCGGACTCGTCGGCGAGCAGCACGTCTCCGCCGATCCTCACGACCTGGGATACGACCATGTCGTCGACCTCGATACGACGCGGGTCAACGAGGTCGCTCCGGCCGCCACGAAGCTGATCGCCGACCGGGCCCAGGTGCAAGTGCCATTCTTCTTGTCGGTCGGCTTCTTCGAGACCCACCGAGAATTCTTCGAGCCATCGTCGATTCGCGACGTTCTGTACTCCAGACCACCGGAGAACGTCCCGGACCTCCCTCAGACCCGCCGGGACATGGCCTCGTTCAGGGCAAGTGCCCGGTCCCTCGACCAAGGGGTCGGCACCGTGCTCAACGCCCTGGAGGAGAACGGGCTGGCGGACAACACCCTGGTGTTCATGACGACCGACCACGGCCTGGCCTTCCCCGAGGCCAAGTGCACCATGTACGACCGCGGTATCGGCGTCATATTGCTCATGAGGGGACCCGGGGGTTTTGAGCGCGGCCGCGTCCACGACGCCATGGTGACTCACCTCGACCTCTACCCGACGATCTGCGACGTCGTTGGCCTGGAGTATCCGTCCTGGCTGGAGGGCAAGTCACTGCTCCCTCTCGTCCGTGGCGACGTCACCCAGATCCACGAGGAGATCTTCGCCGAGGTGACCTACCACGCGGCCTACGAACCGCAGCGCGCCGTTCGCACCACCCGCTACAAGTACATGCGCCGCTACGACGACCAACACCCGGGGAAGGTGCTGGCCAACCTCGACGACAGCCTGACCAAGGACGTCCTTCTAGGCGCTGGGTGGGGCGACGTCGACCCACCCCGTGAGGCACTCTTCGACCTGTGGCTCGACCCGTCCGAGGGGACCAACCGCATCGACGACCCCGCCCTGACCGAGGTCACAGAGGACCTGCGGGGACGATTGCACGATTGGATGGTGCGGACCGAGGACCCACTGCTCGACAGCCCCGTGCCCCCGGCGGAGGGCACCGTGGTCAACACGGTCGACCAGGTCTCCGCCAGCGACCCCACGACGCCGCCGTCGGCCAACAGCCTCACGCTCTCGCGGCGCAGCCGGAACCCCGCCGATCCCGAGGACTGAGACTCGGCCCACGGGACGGAGGTCGGGCGCCCAAGGGCACCACCGGTTCGCCCGGTCGCAAACGTCACCGTGGGCCCGACAATGGGTCGAGCTGCCAAGACTCGGCTGCACCGTCCATCGTTTCTCGGCGGCCCGGGGGTTCGTGCCAGGACGACCACTCGATGTGCGCTCGGTGCCGACTTCCAGCCTCTCCGAACGGCGGGTTGGTGTAGGGTCCAATTGATAGTTGCCCTAGACCTCGGTGACCCAAGCAACAGTCGGGCGTTCCCAGCGGAGCGCTCGGCCGGGAAGGGAACGCCGTCGTGGGTGCTATCCCAGAGACCTCCGGTGAGGGGGTCTTCGAGCCGACTCGGGTCCCACCGGTCGGCCGCATCGTCACTGCACTGCTCGTTGCGGGTCCACTTCTCGGGCTCGCCTGTCTCCTGCCGTTCGTCTCAGGCAACTTTCTGAACGTCAACGACGTGGTGATCGCGGCGGTGCTGTACGTCTTCACGGGGTTTGGGATCTCTATCGGCTTTCACCGGCTGCTGACGCATCGGAGCTTCAAGGCCAAGAGAACACTCAAGATCGTGTGCGCAGTCGCCGGTTCCATGGCCCTCGAGGGGTCGGCGATCAGCTGGGTGGCCATCCATCGCCGGCATCACATGTTCGGAGACCAGCCGGGGGACCCCCATTCTCCGCACCGCTACGGACCCGGTACGGTCGGCACACTGAGAGGGCTTTGGTGGGCCCATGTCGGCTGGTTGTTCGCAATGGACCCTACCGACACCAGGCGATTCGCTCCCGACCTCCATCGGGACCGGGACTTCGTCGTGATCGATCGGCTGTTTCCGCTGCTGGCCGTGGCTTCTCTCGCCCTCCCGTTCTTCATCGGGTGGGGGCTGTCGGGAACCCTGTTCGGCGCGCTCAGTGCGCTCCTGTGGGCGGGTCTCGTCAGGATGGCGGTGCTCCATCACGTCACCTGGAGCGTCAACTCGGTCTGCCACCTGTGGGGACGAAGGCCGTTCGCAACACACGACCTCAGCACAAATGTCAGGGTCCTCTCCTTCCTGTCCTTTGGGGAGAGCTGGCATAACTTCCATCACGCCTCGCCATCCTCAGCCCGCCACGGCGTGCTACCACACCAGCACGACGTCTCGGCTCGATTGATTTCGTTCTTCGAGCGAATGGGATGGGCGACGAAAGTGCGGTGGCCGAATCCGGCTCAGATCGTCGCCCTCCTGCAACCAGGACCCGTCGAAGTACCGATGGCGAGCCCCCCGGTCGGGGCGGTCGGGGCCTAGGGCCTAGGGAGTCTGACCCCGGGCGCAACCTGGAGCGGGACGAGCAGCTGAGCGTGGAGGTGGCGGAATGGTTCTTGGCCGGCGTTATCGACAGATCGGCTGACCAGGTGCTGGGTGGCAGGCGAGGTCGTGCCTGGTCCGTGGCGCTTTGAGGAGCCGTAAGCCGACCGGTTCCGACCCCTGAGCGCAACACGGCCAGGCGCGACAAATATTGTGCCTCACGGTCCCTTGAACTCTGCCGCACGAGCCAGGAGCGTGAAGTTTGGACAGTCGAGACGAGTGGCTTGCTCGGACCTTTATCGAACTGGCCGACACGCTGGTTGCCGACTTCGACCTCATTGAGTTTCTGTCGATGCTGGCCGACCGCTGCGTGGAACTGGTGGGTACCGCCGAGGTCGGACTGGTTCTGGTCGGCCCGCATGGGCTGCAAGTGATGGCCTCCTCGACCGAGCGCATGAAGGTGACGGAACTGTTGGAGGTGCAGTACAAGGAAGGCCCGTGCTTCGACTGCTATCGCATGGGGTTCTCCGTTTTGAACCAGCACCTGGCGTCGGCCGACAGTCGATGGCCGCGCTTTGCCCCGATAGCCCGCGAGAGCGGCTTCCAAATGGTCCACGCGGTGCCTTTGCGGCTTCGAAACGAGGTGATAGGGGCGATGAACGTCTTCGACACCTCGCTCCACGAGTTGACCCTGACGGAGTCGAATCTGCTCAGGGCCTTTGCCGACGCCGCCACCATCGGCATTCTCCAGGAACGGACGGTCAAGCAGCAGAGCGACCTTTCGATCCAACTCCAAGGCGCTCTCAACTCCCGGATCGCCGTCGAGCAGGCAAAGGGGATCGTCTCGGAGCGGTTGAACGTCGACATGGACACCGCGTTCGGAATGATCCGCGCCCATGCCCGCAACCACGGCACGCTGCTGAGTGCGGTCGCCGACGCTCTGGCTCGAGGCTCACTCAGTGCGGCCGAGCTCGCTTCGCCAGCGAAGGAGCGCAGCGCGGACCGGACGAAGGGTCGGCCGGACTGATCGGCTGTGAACGAGGGCACAGTCGCGCACCAACCGGTTGCGCCCCAACCGGTTCACCTCCCTTGGGAAACCCACGTGAAGGCGGAACGGGCGTCCGTGTTCGTCGTGCAGCTGGAGGTGGCTACGGAAGAAGAAAGCCTTCCTCCCGCCGGGGACCGAACCCCGAAGGCGATACGTTGGACACGTGTGCTTCTCCCCCGAGGGCGATCTTGTCGGGGGACTCGTGGTCACCGCCATCGGGGTCGACGCGTACCGGCACCTCCGCGGGCAGGACAATCACCTGTTGTTCGCGACCCTGCCGCTCGTACTCGGGATTCACCAACTCGATGAATCGCTCGTCTGGTGGGGGCTCGAAGGACCTGTTCCCCACTGGCTCGGACGACTTGCCATGTGGATCTACTTGGTCATTGCCATGGTGGTCGTCCCCATCCTCGTGCCTCTCTCGATCTGGAAGCTTCAACCGACACCACAGCGACGATGGATCCTCGCTCCGTTCGTGGCCCTCGGCATCGGCGTGGCGATCTTCCTGCTAATCACCATGTTGCGTGGGCCGGTCTCCGTCAGGCTGGGTGATCACCATCTCGCCTACAGCATCGGGCTTCAAAATGGGATCCTGATCATCGGTCTGTACGTGCTGGCCACGTGTGGATCGCTCTTGTGCTCCGGCTACCGGGACATCACGATCTTCGGCGTGGCGAATCTGATCGCCGTGGTCGTGTTGGCTCGCCTCACCGCTGACGGATTTGCGTCGCTCTGGTGCGGTTATGCGGCGCTTGCCAGCGGGTTCATCTCGCTTCACATGCGTTACGGGCGGGTGCACCGAGCAAGGCCCTACGCCCTGAGCTGAGCCGGTTCGCAGAGACGCCACGCCGTTCGTCGGCGCGACGTCAAGCCATACGGCTCGGCCTAAGGGGTACAGGCCATCGAGCACCCCCAACGGGATTCGAACCCGTGCTGCCGCCGTGAAAGGGCGGTGTCCTAGTCCGCTAGACGATGGGGGCGGGACCGTGCGCCGGGCGCACGCGACGCAACGAGCCTAGACAGGCGTGCGGGTGGCGATGGGCACGCCCCCCGCCGCCGGGTCCGGCGCCAACGCCGGGGCGGCCACCACCTCGGGCGCGTGGTACGTGCAGGTGAGGAAGCACTGCACCGACCCGATCACCAGGGCGGTGGCGCCGACGAGATGCACCTCGACGAGCAGCGCGGGCAGGTGGGTGAAGTACTGGGTGTAGCCGACGGCCGCCTGGGCCACCAGGACCGCCATGAGCACCCGTCCGGCCCGGCGCACCCGCTCGGGCACGTCGCGCATGTGCAGCGCCACCACCAACCCGATGGTCACCCCCACCAGGAGCAGGGCCAGGCTCGAGTGGAGCTCGGCCATGTCGCGCAACGACACCGGGAGGCGGCGGGCCACCTCCTGGCCCTGGGTGTCGCCGGCGTGCGGGCCGGCGCCCGTCGTCGCCGTCCCGGCCGCGATGACCACAGCCAGCAGGGCGAGCATCCCGTAGAAGAGGCGGATGAGCGGGCGGGGGACGAGCAGGCGGCCCGACCCCGGCGAGTAGTCGCGCCGGGAGCGGTGGACGAGCACCACGGCGTCGACCAGCAGGAGCATGGTGGCGTAGAAGTGCACCATGACCACGTAGGGGTTGAGCTTGGTGTAGACGACGATGCCGCCGATGACGGCCTGGGCCAGCACGCCGGCCACCAGGCCGCCGCTCAGCCACATCAGGTCCTGCCGCCGGGGCGAGCGAAACACGGCGCCCAGGAAGGCGGCCGCCACGGCGACCACCAGCACGACCGTCACCAGGCGGTTGCCGAACTCGATCAGTCCGTGGAACTGCAGCGCCGGGGTCAGGTGCCCGGCCGTGCAATCGGGCCAGTTGCTGCAGCCGAGGCCCGAGTCGGTCAGGCGCACGGCCCCGCCCGTCGCCACGATCAGGGCGGTCAGCACCAGGGCGACGACGTTGAGCCGGTGGCCGAGGGAGGGCGAGACGGAGAAGGTGCGGCGTCGCGACACGACCGGGCAATGGTACCGGGACCTGCCGCTTGGTCCCGGTCGAGGCCCTGGTCGTAGGCTGTGTCCTGCATGTCCACCCCGGCCCAGGCGCCTGCCGACCCCGCCGACACAGCCGCCCCGGAGCAGGCGGCCGACCGCGACCTCGACCGTGCCCGAGACCGCAGCCTGCGGGCCACCGCGGCCGCCTACGTGGCGCTGACCAAGCCGCGCATCATCGAGCTCCTGCTCGTCACCACGTTGCCCACCATGGTGGTGGCCCAGCGCGGTCTGCCACCCCTATGGCTGATGGTGGCCACCTTGGCCGGCGGCGCCCTGGCGGCGGGCGGCGCCAACGCCATCAACATGGTGGTCGACCGGGACATCGACCGCTTGATGAACCGGACCAAGAACCGTCCCCTGGTCACCGGGGCCATGACGCCCCGCGCCGCGCTGGTGTTCGCGCTCACGCTCGAGGTGGCCGCCTTCGTCGAGCTGTATCTGGCCGTCAACCTGCTCTCGGCCGTGCTCGCCATTTCGGCCACGCTCTTCTACGTCTTCGTGTACACGCTGTGGCTCAAGCGCCGCTCCACACAGAACATCGTCATCGGCGGCGCCGCCGGCGCCGTGCCCGTGCTGGTCGGCTGGGCCGCCGTCACCGACAGCCTGTCCTGGGCCCCGGTGGTGCTCTTCGCCATCATCTTCATTTGGACGCCGCCGCACTTCTGGTCGCTGGCCGTGCGCTACAAGGACGACTACGCGGCGGCCGACGTGCCGATGCTGCCCGTCGTCGCCTCCATGAAGCGGACGACGACCGAGATCGTCTACTACACCGTCGCCCTGGTCGCGGTGTCGTTCCTGTTCGGCCCGGTGGCGCATCTCGGCTGGATCTACATGGTCACGGCCGCCGTCCTCGGTGGCGGCTTCCTCTTCCTGGTGACCCGCCTCTGGGGCCTGGCCCAGAACGGCACGGTCACCGGCCGCGACGCCATGCGCGTCTTCGGCTACTCCATCACGTACCTGACCGTGCTCTTCGTCGCCATGGCGGGTGACGTGCTCATCACCAACCACCTTCACTAGCGTCATCCGCTGCCATGTCCTCTGCTGTGCCCGGGGCGCCGGACCCGGTGCCGGGTGTCTCACCCGCTGCTGCCCCGCCGCCCCGTAAGCCGCGTAAGCGCTTCATCCTCATCGGGACGGGCATCGGCCTCGTCCTGGTGCTGGGCATCGGGCTCTTCACCAGCTTCGGCACCGGCAAGGGCTCGAACGGCGGCGGCGGCGACGGTGGCTCGGCCCCCGGGCCCGGTGACGCGGTGCCCGCGTTCACGGCCACCAACATCGGGCCGAGTGGCGCCAGTCAGGTGGTCGTGCCGGCGGGTGACGGGAGCGGCACGCCGACCGTCCTCCTCTTCTTCGGTGCCTGGTGCCCGGCCTGCCATGCTGAGCTGCCGCCGCTGGCCGCCGCCGTGCGTGCCCAGGACAAGGCGGGCGGTGCGTTGTCGCACATCCGGGTCATCGGCGTGGACAGCGAGGACAAATTGTCGACGGCGAGATCGTTCGTCCGTACTGAAGGCGTGCGCTTTCCGGTGGCCTACGACCCCGACGTCACCATCACCGAGGGCGACTTCTATTTGGTGGGCGACCCCAACGCGGTATTCGTCAAAGCAGACGGGAAGATCAGCAAGGTCGTCCAGGGTGACGTGCTGACGCCGGCCTCCTTCACGGCGGACGAGCAGGCCCTGGTCCGCTCCGGCTGAGCCGGCCGGAGGCCGGGGCGGGGGCTGGCGGGCCTTTATTCCCAGCGGAAGGTGAGCGCAGCGGCGACCGGCGCCGCCACCGCCCACACGGCCAGGACGGCCCAGGACTCGGTGGGCACGGACACACCGGCACCGAGCGTGGCGTGCAGCGCGGCAGAGAGGGCCTCAGCCGGGAGCAGCTTGGCAAAGGAGGCCAGCCCGCTCGGCAGCTTGCCGATGGGGACGATCATGCCGCCCAGCAGGAGAAGGACCAGGTAGAGCCCGTTCGCCGCCGCCAGGTTCACCTCCGCCTTGAGGACGCCCGCCATGAGCAGGCCGATGCCGGCGAAGGCGGCTGAGCCGAGGAGGATGGCGCCGATCGCTCCCGGGACGGCGACCGACGCGTCTCCGCCGGGGTTCCAGCCCAGGCCGAGTCCGACGGGGAGCAGGACCGCAAGCTGGATCAGCTCGACGGCGACGATGGTGATGATCTTCGCCCCGAGCAGCCGCGGGCGCCCGAGCGGGGTGGCGCCGAGCCGTTTGAGCACCAGGTAGCCCCGCTCGAAGCCGGTGGCGATCCCCAGGGAGACCATGGCCGTCGACATGACCGCCAGCGCCACGATGCCCGGCACGAAGAAGGCGACCGGCTTGGCCGTAGGTGTCGAGATCACCGACACCTCGGAGAAAAAGAGGAGGAACACGACGGGGATGCCGAGCGTGAGAAGCAGGGTCTCGCCGCGGCGCAGCGTCATGTAGATCTCGGCACCGGTCTGGGCGGTGAGGGGCCGGGCACTCACCGGGCCCGCCTGCGCAGACGACCGCGTCGGGGGTCCGCTGGCGGTGTCTCACTGTTGTCGGGGTGGCTGGCTGGGGAGCCCACGACGTCGAAGTAGACGTCCTCGAGTGTCCGGCCTGCCATCAGGTCGGTCAGCGCCGTGTCGCGTTCGGCCAGCCAGGTGGCGACGACGGCCGTGGCGGCGGGGCCGGCTGCCGCCTCGCCCTCGACCCGATAGCGACCCGGCGCGGTCTCGCGCACGCTGACCGAGGCACCCACTCCGAAGGCCCCCGCCAGCGACGCCGTGTCCAGGCCGGGCGGCGCGCCGAACGTGATGGCGGCGGGTGTGCTGCCTATGGCGGCGGTGAGGTCCTGCGGCGTCCCCTCCAGTGCCACCCGCCCAGCGGACAGGATCACGATGCGATCGGCCAGTCGTTCGGCCTCGCCGAGCTCGTGCGTGGTCAGCAGGACGCACACACCCTTCTCCTTCAGACCGGCCACCACGTCGCGGATGGCCAGGCGGCCCTCTGGGTCGACGCCGGCCGTCGGCTCGTCGAGGCA